>JAKVBD010000050.1 GCA_022446985.1 Lentisphaerales bacterium | reverse complement strand
AAATATCCGAAATTGGTACTTGTTCGAGCAAGTGTTTACGAATACTGGCAACTTTCTGGTCCGTACTGAAATAGCGTCGTTTATTAGACATGTTTTACTTCCTTGTAGAGTTATTACGGTTTTACAGTAATGTCTCTAACAGAAAATGGGGTGTTGTCTAATTCCAACTGAGGCGCAACAGTACTAAGTCAACTCTTGTTAACTCAGTCTACTGTGAGTTGAAGAAACTATTACTTCAATGTTTTCCTAAGTCTTCTAAAGCATATCACCAAAAGTAGCTTTGATTTTTTCTATCTTTGCTGAACTCCAGTAAAGAACGAGCAAAAGTGAAATGTGAGCCACAATAATAGTGATACTTTTAAAAAGATGGGCATTCGCGTCAGTTACAATGTAGATACCCCCAAAAAGATTAATGGCTATGAACAAAGTGACTGTATGTATTAGTACTTTGGAGTATTTTATACATAATAAAATACCTAGTATTATGAAAACATAAAATGAAATTTGATCGGCTATAACGCAATAGTTATCAAGAGCTGATTCTGGTTTGAAAACAGTTAATGTATCTCTGTAAAATAGAGCTTTGAAAATCATAAATAAGCCAATCGCTTTAGGTATCGATAAAAACTTTTTTTCTTCAGCCAGCATTTGATTGCCATCTTTTTAGTGAACTTAGTAATTGCTTTATATCTTCATCAGTATGTGAAGCTGTAACTGTAAGCCGAATCCTGGCTGTACCCTCAGGAACAGTAGGCGGACGTATAGCAACGGCAATTATACCATCTTTTTTGAGATGTTCACTAAGAGATAAGGAGTCTTTGTCTTCACCTATGATTATTGGGATAATAGGACTCTCGGATTCTATAGTCGCAATTTTATTTTCGTTAAGAAACTTTCTAATAGTATTAGTACTTTCTTGTAGCCTTAATCGCTTTGAATTAGCATTGATTACTTTGTCGATTGAAGAAAGATTACTCGATAGTAAAGAGGGGGGGAGGCCGGTCGAAAAAATCAATGTTCTAACCTTATTTATAAGGTATCTTTTCATTTTTGAAGAACAGCAAGTAAAAGCACCAAAAGATCCGTGAGCTTTTCCAAAGGTTCCCATATATATATCAATGTCTTCGAACTTATTTTCGCAAATTCCTATTCCTTTTGATCCAAGTAAGCCAGATCCATGAGCATCGTCAAGATAGAGGAGAGAGTTATGCTCTTTTGATAGTTTAACTAGCGTATCGATATCGCAGTAATCCCCATCCATACTAAATAGTGTTTCAGAGATTATGATTTTCCGTACTTCTTCATTTTTGTATTTATTGAGAAGCTCTTTTAGGTGAGTTATGTCATTGTGTCGAAAACGGATATTTTTGGCACCAGATAACTTTATGCCATCGATAATACTAGCGTGGTTTAACTTATCAGAGAAAATTAAGGTATGCCTATCTGCTAGAGCTGGGATAAGACCAACATTTGCTTGGTAACCAGAATTGAGTAAGAGGCAATTTTCCGATCCTTTCCATTTTGAAATTTTATTTTCTAACTGAGTATTTAAATCTAGATTGCCGCAGACTAAGCGTGAAGAAAGAGCACCGGTTTGTAATTCTTTGTTAATGTCAGAATTTAGATCACCTAAGCCTAGATAATCATTTGAGGAAAAGTTTACATATTCTCGGTTGTCGATTGTTATCTTATCGGCAGAGACGGCTTGGAGGTTTTTTAGAGTTCTTAGTCGACCTAAATTTTCATATTTGTTTAAGAACTCGTCGATGAAGTCAGTTTTTGTCATTTAATTTTAAATTTTGTCGAAATCTTTGGTGCTTCGGCAGGGTTAAATACCTGACGGCTAATACGGTTGTTAAACATGGATTGATTTAATGATTCTGATTTTGCAGCATAGTCCATTAACTCTTGAAGTTTGTCTTTAAAGCCAACTTTAAATTTAGTTGAAGACTCTTGATTTAAAGAATCTTTAAGAGGTTTCATAGTTTTCAAAGGAGGCATTTTTTGATTTGGAGCCAATTTGCTGTGTCGGTGTATTACACTCTGACCATCGGTATAGACTTTATGTACATCTATTGTTGAAATATTGCGTGTTGAAGTCGTTGAAAGGCGTGGTGCATCTTTACAAAATTCAACAAAGTCAGAAAAGAGGTTCCAGTTCGGTATAGATATATTCAAGTGCTCGTCGATGTCTGCTAACTCTATTTCAACGAGTCCTGCTAAAATAGGCCTGACCCTTTCCTCAGGGATTTTTAAATTATTTGAAATCTCATAAATCATATCTGAAAGATTATTTTCCAAATGACTGTTTGAGTTGATTGAGCCGTAACACATGATTAAAAGCTTGAGTTGATTACAGACTTCAAAAGTACAATCCGAGATTAGCATAGGGTGAGCAAGATTATCCATTGACCGTAAGCGATTGCTAAGAGCGGTGACGATCTTTTCGAGCCAAGGAGGCATTTTCTTTAATTGTTCAGTTAAAGTTTCTGGAGTGATTACCAAACAAGTTGTTTCTTTGATAGCAACAATAGATGCTGATCTTAGGGTATCGGTAATCGCCGCCATTTCACCAAAAACATCGCCAGCATGCAGCCTGGTAAATATAGTTTTTTTACCAGCGAACTGTTTATAGACCTCAACTTCACCTTCGATGATCACGTAAGCTTCATTTCCGGTGTCTCCATGTTTAATAATATCCTCACCAATTTTATAGGTGCGTTTAGTTGACATGGTTTGACCAGACATAAGTTTATCGATTGCCTCTGTGAGATCTTCAACCTTTTGAAACCTCTTAGCTTTATCGGGGTGCATAGCTTTCATAATTATTTCTGAAAGCTCATTTGGAATTTGTCGGTCAGGTGCCTTTTCAAGAGGCGGTATGAAATCACAATGTTCAGCTTTGTGAACCATTGTATCGACATCTTGTTCAAAGTATGGAGTCTCTAAAGTCATCATATGATAAAGAGTTGCACCAAGAAGAAAGACATCACTTCTATGGTCAAAGTCTTGTATGTCACCGCGTGCTTGTTCTGGAGACATGTAGGCTGGACTGCCTTTGATAATACCATCTAAAGTTTTGAGAGATTTAAAGTTCCCTTGTTCTTTGAGAGATAGAGGTTCGTTGTTGTGTAAGAATTTTGCAATACCCCAGTCCATAAGTTGTACTTCACCGTGATCACCAATCATGATATTTTCTGGTTTTATATCTCTGTGAACGATGTCTTTGGAGTGGGCGAATGAAACAGGATCACAAACTTTGCGGAAAATTCTCAGTAGCATAAACTGAGAATAATAACTTATATATTCTTCATTTTCTTTTTCTAATTGTTCGATGATGGTCAGCAAGGAGTCACCATCGATATATTTCATGGTAAAATAAAGTTTATCTTGCTCATCGACATCAATTGTATGTACGGGAACGATATTTGAATGCTCAAGCATTCCAGTGATTCTTGCCTCTTCAATAAATTGAATACGGGCTTCTTCATCGTTTTGAAGTGTGTCATGTAACCGTTTAAGGGCAACTCTACGGCCAATAGGTTTGTCTGTAGCAAAGTGAATTTTACCCATTCCACCTTCTGCAATATCACCGGTAACTTCGAATCTGCTGCTGTTTTGTTCAGATTTTAGCTCAGCTATAAACTTGTCAAGAATTTCTTTGTTGCTCACAGATTGTGCCTTTAAGTCAAATTTCTACAATTATACACTATTGACCATTGTGGGTAAAGTCTTAAATGAGCGAATGCAATTAGGTTAATAGTTGCACTGTGAGACTAAAATGAATTAAATGAAAATATTTAGTTATAAATTTGATTTTGTAGTGCACGGCAATTTATATTACAGGATAGGAGTAGGCAGAGAATTACATTAATTTATACCTGAGGAGGTTGGCTATGGCTGCAGTTCACAAGTTAGATGAAGAGCAAATGAGAATGGCAGAAGAGCTTCTTTTCAGTGAAGAAAAAGATATGAGCTTTGCCAAATCGATGTTTTTTGGCAGGTTTGAGCCAACGAAAGCGCTTCCATATTCTCATTTAAAAGTCGATGAAATTGAACGTTTTCATGTTTTTATGCGTGACCTCAAAGCTTATATGTCTGAAAACCTTGACCCTGAGTGGATTGATAGACATGCCGAGATTCCAAGAGATGTTATCGAGGGCTTGGGGAAGATTGGTTTACTTGGTATGACTGTTCCTAAAAAATACGGTGGGCAGGGATTTTCGCAGCATGCTTATTGTAAGGCAATCGAAGAAGTTGGTAGTCGGTGTGGAGCTACTGCAGTTTTTGTGAATGCTCACCACAGTATTGGATTGAGAACTTTGCTTATATATGGCAATGAAGAGCAAAGAGAGAAGTGGTTGCCTTCCTTATGTCGAGGAGAGAAAATATGTGCTTTCGCTTTAACGGAAAAGAATGCTGGATCAGATGTCTCAAATATAGAAACTGTGGCCAGTTATGACGAAGCAGAAGACTGCTACTATCTAAATGGCAGTAAGCAATGGATAACGAATGGCGGTATGGCTGAAGTTCTCACTGTTATGGCAAAGACAGATGTTGTTACTCCTGAAGGAACGAAATCGAAAGTATCAGCTTTTTTAGTAACAAATGATATGCTTGGTTTTGAAGTAACCGAGAAAGCTTTAGAAAAAGTAGGGATTCGCGGGACATGGACAGCTAAACTTAGGTTTGAGAATGTAAAAGTACCAGCTAAAAATCTTGTGGGGCAATTAGGTGCGGGTTTGAGTATCCCGCTTGGAGTTTTAAATTTCGGTAGAATCACCTTTGGGGCATCATGCACAGGTGCGGCAAAGTTTTGTGTCTCTAAATCAATTAACCATGCAATAATAAGAAATCAGTTTAAAAGACCTATTGCCAGCTTTCCACTGATTAAAGAAAAATTATCTCGTATGGCAGCATATGCATATGCTATGGATGCGGGAACTTATTTAACGGCATCAATGTTTGATCGTGGAGTTGAAGATTATATGCTTGAAGCTGCCATGATCAAAGTATTTGCCAGTGAAGCATTATGGGAAATTGTTAATGAGGCAATTCAGGTGCATGGAGGCAAAGCCTTCTTTTGTGATCAACCTTTTGAAAGGATGATGAGGGATGCGAGACTGAACTCTATAGGAGAAGGGGCGAATGAAGTTTTACACAATTTCATAGGCTTGGTAGGCATGCGAGATGTAGGGTTGGAACTTCAGAGGCTAGAAGAAAAGTCTCACCATATCAGCGAGTTTGCGTCTTTTTTAACAGGTAGTTTTGAAACTGTTATATCTTTATTTAGATCTCCCGAAATTCCACTTAAAACTAATGAGCTTCAAGAGGAGCTGAATTCACTAAGGGAAAGATATCGAAAGTTCCATTGGAATGTAGTGAAAATGCTTGCTCACCATAAAGAAGGTATTGTTGAAGCGCAGTTAGATGTAAGAAGAATTTCAAGTATGGCAATTTCTCTTTATACTTCAACAGCTGTAATTATAAAATGGGAAAATGATGCGCATAATGGAGAGCTTTCTGATGCGGAATTAGAAATTGATCTAGCTAAGGCAAGATACTACTTACATATGTCTGGAGATACTTTTGATTTGTGTGTCCGAGAAATTAAGGAGAATAGAGATGAGGGGACAACTTCACTATCTGATTTGTTAACAGACCTTGATTAGGGGAGAATTATGGAACAGTTTACGCACAGTAAGGAATTACTTTCTGAAAACTTTTTACATTTTTCGGCCATTTCTGAAACTACTGCAAAAGTTATTGGAGATTCGATTGAGGAGTTAGAAAGTTTTCAACATTTTACTCAAAAAGGTACTTATGTAAAAGGTGGCAATGCTGCGAAGCGAGTATGGGTCGATAAGACCTTCATCCCTATTACCATTAGTCATCAGTGTATTGATTGCTTACACTGTGTAGTAGCTTGTCCACATAGCTCGATACAATATGAAGTCAATGATAAAGCGGTTAATCCTCTTTTAGAAAAAGCTAAGAAGTTAGTGAGTATGATTCCAGGTTTTCACCTATCTGAGGAATCGGGGAAGTACGAAGTATCTAAGGGGAAAACATCTTATCAACACTGTAAAGGGTGTTTTGTTTGTGCATCAGCTTGTCCGACAGGGGCGATTCATTTTGTTGAGCAGAATTTAGTTGACTCATCTAAGTTTGGTGGCAAAAAGATTGATGCAAAGGAGGTATTAGAAATCTATGAGCCGCCTTCGATTCAGAGCTTAGATTTTATAAAAGACATACACCGTCGTGCACAAGATGTATTAAGAAAAGGTGCTGACTCACAACAGTCTTTTGTAATTCAAAAAATTAACAATGGTTCAGAGATTTTAGCGGGTTTTATTGAACAGGCCAAATTTGATACAGTTTCCATGTTTCCTATTACTCCAAACGGAAAGCTGATTGCTGCAGTGGAAGAGCTCGCGAGAAAGGAAGGACCTGATGGTCATAAAATGGAATTTCGCTCAACATTGTCAGAAGAGGCGGGGTATGCCTTTTTAACAGGAGTCGCAGCGAAAGGAGATAGAGCTTTAATTTGCCAGGGATCTCAAAGTCTTGCTCAGATTTATGAGTTTTTAAATATAAATCCTGGTCTTCATTTGCCTATTTTTATGTTAGAGCTAACGCGTGCACTAAGCCCTGGTACATCAATTAAACCTGACCATACTACAACGATGCGGACGAGTGATACCGGGGAGATTGTTCTTTTTGGAAGAAGTCTTCAAGATAATTATGATAAGGCTCTACTTTTACTCAAATTAATGGAGACAGATGGAGTATGGATACCTGGGCGATTAGTTGTTAAGGGGTTTATAGAAACTCATACATTTACAACACAAAGGCAAAAGCCATTTGAAGAATTACCGCAGGAAAAAATAAATGAATTTATAGGGCGAAGAACGAACCCATACATTTTTTCAGATTATGAAAATAGAGCTCTGGGGGTTTTGGATTTTGATGCCCGTTATTCAGAAGAGAAGTTTGCGATAGATCAGACTTTGATGATGGCAGGTTTAAAGTTTGATGAAGTCTCTGAAAGCCTTTCGAAATTTACTGGTAGAACTCCTATTCAAAAGGTTTCGCGTTACCCACAAAAAGATAAGATTGACTTATGTATTGTCTCTTTAAATGATCCGGATGTGAATACTGTCGAGTACGTGAGTGATGAGCTGCGTAAGCAGGGAATTCGTTGTGGGGTTCTTTCAATAAATTTATACAGACCATTTCCTGCGGATGAGATAAGAAATGCTCTAGAAGGTGTCAAGGCTGTTGCTGTTTTAGAGTTTGATAACTGGTCAGGTCGTTCAGGAGGAGGTGTTCTTGCTCAGGAAGTGCGTTCTGCGATGTATTCTATGAGTACTAGAGTTCCGGTAATTGCAGTACAAGTGGGGCTGGGGGGACGAGCAGTTACAGTGAGTTATATAGTGACCCTTTATAGAATGCTTGAAGATTTATCTCATAATGAAGTCAGTAAAACGCATAGGTGGCTAGAAGAGTACGCACCGGATAATGCTTTTCCACTTGGGACAAGAGGTATGAGTCTACCAGTAACCAGTCAGGATTTTGATATACCGTTTTTGCAGGAAGGTGTGGCTTATATGACGGTCGTAGGGCGAGGTGGACAAGGATTAATGTTACTTAATTCGATGTTTATAGGAGCCATGTCACTTGAAGGAAAGTTTTGTTCAGCGATGTCTGTTTATGGAGCGCTTCAACGTGGAGGTGGAATAAGTCTTAGTATTAAGATAAGTGATGAAAAAATTAAAGATGAATCAGATATAGTTATAGCAGATACGATTGTAGCTTTTGAGGGAGATAAGAGTTTGGAGGCTATGCTGCCGCAACTTAGGACAGGTGGAACTCTATTACTCGCAGGTGAACGAGAAACGGCTGATTGCTTTAAAGCATTACGGCCAGATGCGAAGGTCTTTGCAATTCCCGCAAATATACTTGCTCAAGAAATACACGGTCGCTCAGACAGAATAAACCTTATAATGTTAGGAGCGATGTTGCGGTTATCTGGAGTGAAAACCGCTAATCGTTGTTTAGCTCTATTACAAAAAATGCTGGATGTTCCAGAAATTGCGAAAACTGCTAATTTACTAAGTAAGGAAGAGTGTCGTCTTGCGGTCTTATCTGGCTTTATATCGTGTGACGATATCTTTCAAGGAAAGCCGTCTAAGTTAGAGCACGATGAAGAAGGGGAAATGCAATATTGTGATAAGCAGAAAACGCAGTTTTTAGATGATATGCTACCTGTTGGTCTTAGGGATAATTTAGATCACCCTCAAAAGCTTAATTCTTTAAAGGATAGGTACGCACTTAAGAAGAAAATGTATCAGTTGATGTTCAGCTTTCATCCTATGGTGAATCAAATTCAAAGTATGTTTATACATCTACGAGGAGACAGTCCTCTAAGTGCAGGGGATATGGCTTGTCCGGGATGTGGTCAAGTGAATATCTTCAGGACAGTTTTTAACTATATTGAGTTTCTCCAGAAGGATAGAGGTAAGATTTATGTAAGTGAACAGGATGGTTGCGGTACGGTGTTCACCAGTATGGATCGTACTTCTACTTGGAATATACCTTATGTGAGAATTGCTTTTGAAACGGCTCATGGTGTTGCTGCTGGTTTATCGAAGCATAGTCGCCAATCAGATGACATAGTCGTATCTATTACCGGAGATGGTGGTTTTATGCAGGGGATACGTTCTGTTGAGGACTCTCTGCATCAACAGGATCCAATTTTTCATATTATTGTTGTTAATCAGACTTTAGGAAATACAGGCGGTCAGGCTACGGCAACGACGATGATTGGCGAGCACACTAAAGAAGGACATGAAGCATCTAGAGAACCTGTTAATTTACTGAAGTATGCAGAGAAGTATAAAGTTGCTGCAGCTCAGGCTTCGACTGTTCATCTTTGGGATTTATATGACAAAGTCCGAAAAGGGCATGATATAGTTACTAAGCAGAAAAAACCTTTTATGCTAATGTTATACTTTTCCTGCTTAGAGCAGGGAATGAATTTGGCTTATAGTTTAACGGCTCAAAAAAGGGCACTTGATGGTCATTTTATCAATCTCTACTCAGTAGATTTTAAACCTGTTAAAAACTGGCAGGGGAAGACCTTGTATCTTAAGAAGAAGTTAACGATTGATTGGTTCCCTATGAGCTATGGGAAGAAAAGCTGGGTTAAGTCTCTTAAAAGCTATTTTGGCTTACAGAAAATATCCAAGCATATAGTTGAAGATGAAGAGAAACTAGATGAAGTCTATTGGTTATTGAGGGGACGTTGGGAGAATCTTAAACACGAAATGGGATTCGTAAGATATTATGGAAGCTTTATGAAGAGCTTCTTCTCAATCAGTCGATTTACGATGAATCGACTGATTAAAAAAGATGTGCCTGATCAGGCAAAGTAAAGTGCTATTTTTCCCATGAAGTAGTCCTGTTATTTGTATCGGAGTCCATATAAGAATAGACGGCAACACGACTGCCTTTATCGCCATCAGGAGTGGAAACAGTATTGTCATAATTTCCATCCATGACTATAGTTATGGGATTGCCGTCAATATTTTTGGTTTTACCATTATAGTAAACCCTTTCTCTTGGGTTTTTAGTTCCATCGAGGAAGCCTTGAAGCTGTGTATTACTATGCAACTTAGTAGAAGGTGGGTCAGAAGATCCTTCCGCGCAAGGAAGAGTTCCATAGTCACTAAAATATTGCTCTATCGCTATCGCTATATTTTTTACTTGAGCTTGTGAGTGTGTTTTCCGAGCAGCCTTTCTCGCCCCGCTAAGAGCAGGTAAAATAATAGCAGAAAGAATTCCGATTATACCAATAACTACTAAAAGTTCGATAAGAGAGAAGTGGCGTTTTTTGAGCGAGGACTTTTTCATATGTGCACCTGTAATATTAAGTATCTTAATAGACGCGAAATATATTATAGTTAAAATATAGCACTTTGTAAAGTTAAAAGCACGGTTGGGAATGCAATTAAAAGTAACTTTTTTAACGAATTCGAAAAAGTTGGAATTAAGCAGGGTTAGAGCACAAATATACTATTGAAAAACATAATTGGCTTCATAAAATTATGACATGGGAGTTCCCATGAGAGAGGAAATTAACACCTAGCTAACGGTGAATGCGATGACTGAAGTGCAATCCACATTTAAGTCAACAGACTTTGAACACGAAGTAATGTTGTGCCTGTTAGAAGACCAAGCTCCGATGTATGAAGAACTGAGATACCAGTATCGACATGCATCGATTTTAAGGAGGGAGAAATCAATCTTTTCAAATACCACCTACTACAGTATGCCAGCTTGTATTCAACCTATGAAGAATAAGCAGTTCAAAATAGGCGATATCAAAGCAGAAGTGGTAGGGTGTAAAGATGAATTAAATATCACTTTATTTGTCCGTAGAGGTTTTTTGTCCCATATGGAAATTACTGAAAATAACGGTAATTACCCGCAAATGCCCTCTTTGTTAACAGTTTATAGAGACTGTTATTGAAAAATGAGCATATTTTGTAGATCTCAAAATTAAATTTGAAAAAAGTCAATGAGTTGACTTGATTTGCAATGATCTTCCTTTAATTTGTAGGCCTTTAATTTATCATGGTGTCCAGCTGTGCCTGGATTTAGTACGATTCGATGTAGATAAATTTTTGACTGATTTAAATTATTTTGCAGGAAGTTAAAATGGCTATTTCATTAAAAGCCCAGGAAAGAACAGTAAAAGGTAAGAAGGTTAAAACTCTTCGCCGTGAAGGTATCGTTCCAGCTGAAATCTATGGACAGGCTGGTGAAAATATCAGCATCCAGGTAACAGAAACTGACCTTAAAGCAGCTATCAAAGTAGCTGGTACAACTCAACTTATTTCTGTTGATGTTGAAGGTAAAACTACAGACGTTCTTCTTAAGGAAGTTATACGTACACTTGACAGACAGCATATCGTTCACGCTGATCTTTACTCTGTAGATCCAAACACTAAAGTTAAATGTACAGTTCCTGTCAAAGTTACCGGTGAGTCTCAGCTAGTAGTTGCTGGTGGTGTAATGGTTATGGGTGCAAGTGCAGTAGAAGTTATCTGTCTTCCAAAAGACATCCCATCTGTCATTACTGCAGATGCTGCAGATCTTAAGAATTTCTCAGATGTAATCGACGCAGGTAGTCTTGAAGCTGGTGAAGGTGTAGAAGTTATTTCTAATCCAAGTCTAATGATCGCATATGTCGGTCAGACTCGTGCTACTCGTGAAGCTGCAGCTCTAGCGAAAGCAGAAGCTTAAGCTTTTATAAGTTTTTAAAGGCCGACTGTTATCAGTCGGCCTTTTTTGTTTGGAGGATTTAGAGTGAATAGTGATTTCCCAGTACAACTCTCAGATTCGGTTCAGAGCAAGTTAAGTGAATTTGGTTTTGAGGATTTCTTTCAGATTCAGAAATTAGCAGCTGTGCCGATCTCAGAGGGTAAGAATTGTCGTATTATGGCTCCAACCGGAACCGGTAAGACACTTTCCTACTTGTTGCCATTAGGTCAAAAACTTCTTGAAGATTCTTTATTGAATATTGTTGTTTTGGCTTCTTCGGCTGAATTGTGTTCACAGATTCACACAGTATTTAAAGAACTGTACCCAGATGTTTCCTCACAATTGATTGTTGGTCAAGCGAATCCCAAGCGTCAAAAAGAGAGATTGAAAAAGCAGCCTCGTTTCATTTGTTGTACTCCAGCAAAATCGACAGAGTTGTTCTCAGTTGGGAAATTTCCAATCAAAGAAAATAGCGTGCTTGTTATTGATGAAATGGATTTGGTCTTATCCGGAAGACGTGGACTGCAAATTCAGCCTTTCCTTCGCAAAGTTAATCAACTTATTGTTGCCTCAGCAACATATAGTGAAGCTTCTTTAGCGATATTGAATGATCTTGATTTCGAGGTTGAGGATATTGTTGTCTCAGAAAGGGAAGGAACTATTCATCATTCATATTTGTTTTGTAACGATGATAAAAAAGAAATATCGCTCGTTAAACTTTTAAGGCAATTGAACTTTCCTCCTACCGTAATTTTTGTAAATGATGTTCGCCATACAACTCATCTCGCTAATTTTTTAATTAGAGAGGACATTGCCTGCAGTAAACTTGATTCACAGACGAATAAACATCAAAGAGAAAAGGCCGTAAAGGATTTACGTTCCGGTAAAATCAAGGCATTGATTACCAGTGATTCTCTGGCTCGAGGTATGGACTTCCCGGATGTACATGTGATTCAATACTCTATAGCACGTGACTCGGAAATTTTTATTCACCGAAGCGGTAGGTCTGGACGTGCAGGTAAATCAGGGAAGTGTATTACTCTGGTGAGTCAAAAAGATGCTTTTATGTTGAAGAAATACACTAAGAAATTAGATGTGACTTTTGATGAAATAAAATTTCGTGTTAACACCAAGAAGAAGTCTTTTAAGCGAAAAACTAAGAAGTAGAGTGTAGGGAAAACCTACATCACTAAGTCTGTTTGAAGCAATCTTTAAAATCTTCAAAGCGCTTTATCTCCTGCTCTTCTTCTTCTCCGGTTAGTTTATTAACCTGTACGAAGCCATCATAATTCGACATGAACCATTCACGGCATTGATGATAAGCGTCAGTATCGGTCTCAGTTTCAAAAATAGGGCTTTTATGACCTCTGCAAACGCAAATGCCAGCTGCGCCTTCTTTGTAGTTTAACAGATAGATGATTCCCTTAATGGGAGAATCCAGGATGTTTATCTTTAAAACAGCAATTATTGTTGGGTCTTTTTGCATAATTTTATCTTTCAAAATTTAATCTGGTTATATACACGCAAATTCATTGCCATCATTATGGCTTTTGTAGTGAGTAATGCTAAGTTCAAATAGAGTTAATTCAAGTAGAGGATTTTTGTGAAAATCGATAAATGCCCTATCTGCCAGGCTGCTGAAGGAGCAGTAGAGTCAGATACGCAACTTGTTTATCGTTGTCCAGACTGCATGCACCTTTTTTACCTTCATAGTGAGCAGGAACCGGATCCAGAAACCTTTCTTCACTTCAAACTTATAGAAGAAATCGGTCAGGGCAGCAATGCCATAGTTTATAAGGCCTTGAATACCCAGGAAGATCGTTATTGCGCTCTCAAGTTATTTCTCTGTCCAGAATACGCTGATGGAGAAAGTGATTTCAATAAAGAATTTGAATTTGCAGCTTCTTTAATTCATGAAAATATAATTCGAGTTTATTCCGGTGGCCATGGTGGTCGTGTTGAGTATCTGGAAACAGAACTTTTTGAGAGTATGGATCTAAACGATTACTTAGAACAATACGAAAAGATGCCTGTCGAAGATGCCATTGCTGTCGGCTGTGAAGTATGTAAAGCCCTTGATTATGTGTGGTCAAACCACTTGGCCATTCATAGAGATATAAAGCCTCACAACATTTTGATTGATAACGAAGGTTACATTAAGATTTGTGACTTCGGTATGGTTAACGAGCATGGTGAATGGTTTGATGATATGAAAATAGAAGGTACGCCTTTCTATCTAAGCCCTGAATCTATCAGTGGAGATTATCAAGACAATCGTTCAGATATTTATGCTTTAGGTGTTACGTTGTTTCATTTAATTGCTGGTGATCCGCCATTTGATGACCCATCTCTTAAGAAGACTATTTATGCACGATTAGAATCTTCTGTGCCTGATATTCGCATGTTTGACTATTCTGTCTCAGAAGATGTCGCATTTGTCTTGCAGACAATGATGTCCACAGATCCTGATGATAGGTATGTTACAGCGCAGGAGTGCTACGACGATCTTGTTCGTTTATTAAACGGTGAACCCCCTCAATTAGTCGACAGTGGTCGTCCTAAGATTAATCATTAAGTTATGAATGAAATAGATCCGCATAAAATTACTATTATGCATTATCAAGCTAACTCAGAAAGCTTCTGGGAAGGTACCAAAGATCACGATGTAAATCAAAATTACGCAGCTCTTCAAACGAGATTGCCACGATCAGGAGATGTTAGAATTTTAGATTTTGGCTGTGGTCCAGGAAGAGATTTAAAGCACTTTTTGAACAGAGGTTATATTCCTACCGGGTTAGATGGTTGTGAAAGCTTTTGTGAAATGGCTAGAGAATATTCAGACTGTGAAGTTTTACATCAGGACTTCCGAGAACTGGATTTACCAGAAAGTCACTTTGACGGTATTTTTGCAAATGCTTCTCTATTTCATATCCCTAAATCGCAATTCAAAGAAGTTTTACTTCAGCTAAATACAGCTTTAAAAGAAGAAGGCATTTTGTTCTGTTCGAATCCCCGAGGTGACGGTGAATACTTCGATGGTTCCAGATATGGTAATTATATGGAATACCTCGAGTACGAAAAATTCTTTAAGGCTGCAGGCTATGAAATCATTGATCACTATTACCGCCCACAGGGCTGGCCGAGGGAAGAGCAGCGCTGGTTGGCAATTGTTGCTAAAAAGCTCTAGTCAGACAACTGGCCAATGGTAAACTAAAGACCAACGGCTATACTACAGGAAAATTTCTAATAAATCGTTTATGAAGATACTTAATAGTTACGTCAGTAAAAATCTCCTAATAGTATTTGGTGCATCTATAATTGTGATGAGTTTCATCATGATGACAGGACAACTGCTTAAGATGCTGGAGTTGTTGAGTTCAGGAATTTCTTTTGCTGCTTTTGCTAAAGTGTTTACCTTCGTTATGCCTGAAGTTTTAGCATTCTCAATTCCTATTGCCATGCTGGTTGCTGTAATTCTTGTTTACAGCAGGATGTCAGCTGAAAATGAGATTACAGCTCTTCGAGCAAGCGGAATAAGCCTATGGCAGATTACTGCTCCAGGATTGATTTTAAGTTTTTTCCTTTGTGCTGTTTGTCTTTATCTTCAACTTTACATAAAGCCTTATTGTAAATTTTATCTGAAAAATGCTCGGCTTAATGTTTTGATGGAAAATCCATCGGGTATGCTTTCCGCTGGTAAGACGCAGCAGTTTGGTAATTTGAGTATTACGGTTGGAGAAAAGGAAGGGGATCAGATTTCCAGAGTAACAATTGTTATCAATGAAAATGAAAATAAGATTACCACTATCTATGGTAAGAACGGTAGAATAGAAGTGGATGAATCGGGCAAGAAAATCAATCTGCACTTAAATGAGGTTTTAGTTCGCGGTGTGACCTTCAAAGAAGGTGGTCAAATTGAGAGTACTCCTATGACCAAAGAGTACGGCGTGTACCCGATTGATATTGGCCAACAGATAAACCAAAGAAGCCTTGTGAAGAGGGATAAGTATTTGGATTTTAATGGTCTTGTTGGGCGAATAAAGGTGATGTCTGAAACTGATCAAAAAGAAGATGTAAATGAATTACTCTTTCGCCTAAACCAAAATGTTGTAATGGCATTAAGTCCATTTGCGTTCTTAATGATAGCGATGCCCTTCGGTTTTAGCAGTGCGCGTTCAGAAACCAGTGTAGGTTTAGTCGTCAGTCTTATCGTAGTTATGGTATATTTCAGCATTGTGTTGATGATGAAAAACTTCGATAAGTACTCCTTCTCTCACCTTTTGATCTGGCTTCCAAACTTGGGATTTGTTAGTTACGGCCTTTATGCTATGAAAAAGATTACGCGAACTTAAAGAGTTCTTCACCGCTTTCGATAATAAAATCTGGATTACATCCTTCCATATTACCTAATCCAAAAGTGCAGAATACTGAAGGTGTACCAGCGCCTGTGGCAGCGTTCAAGTCGGTAGTATGATCGCCAACCATTAAGGTCTCATGAGCTTCAACGCCCAATTGTTTCATACACTCAATTAAACCGGCAGAGTCAGGCTTTTTACCATAAGCTTCAGGGCCGTAAATGAGTTTGAAGTATTGAGTTGCATTCATCTCTTCTAGAAGCTTATCGGTCATGGCTTGTGGTTTATTTGTTAATACCACAGCCGGGACCTTTTCTTTCTTCAGCTTTTTCAGAAAGTCTTCAACACCAGGAAAGAATTTGGTTTGAATAAGGATGTTTTCTTCATAACACTTTAAAAATACTTTCAAAGCTTCATCAATGTCGAAGCCTGAATCTTTCATAGCTCTTTCAACTAACTTTTGAGCTCCATTACCAATGTAAGTGAAGATTTGAGGAATGGGTAGTTTCTCAAGACCATAGTGTTCGCGCATCAAGTTAGTTGCATTAGCCAGGTCTGGGCCTGAATCGACGAGGGTGCCGTCTAAATCAAAAATATATGCTTTGTATTTCATGAGTCTCTTCAATTGTTTTAGAGACTCTTATGTTCTTAATATCAGCTTTCAATAGCTACTCGTTGCTTATGCTTCTGAAATTGACTTTAAAGCTTCAGTTAACTTTGGAATACTGTACTTCAAGTCTCCAGCTAAAGGATAAACCTTTGGGAAAGGTTTGCTTTCATTTAGCACCATTAGAGGAGCTTTTGCGTCTACATTAAAGCATAGAATTGAGGTGTTTTTACCAATGTAGTTTATGTGTTGAGGTGCACCGGAAATACCTACAGCTATAAGAATAGTTGGAGCCACTGTGCTACCGGATTGACCAATTTGAGTTTCCGGCGGAAGTATCTTTAGAGTTTCTACTAGTTTTCTTGAGGCGCCAATTGAGAACTTTACATCCATCTCCTTCAATGTATTTGTTAGTGGCGTAATAAACTCATCGTAATTGTCTTGATTGCCGATACCATAACCTATGTCGATGATGAAGTTGGCATCTTCTATCGAATCCGCGCCACAGTCATTCGCTGATTTGTTAAGCAGGTCGACGAAGGTTTGAACACTCTCAAGTGAAACCTGAGGATTAAAGTGGCTTATAGCACAACTATTATTAGTAGAAGCCTTTTTCGGCTTTAAGAGATTATTAGCCAAAATCGCAACTGTTGATGATGTGACTTCGTACTGTTCTTCCACAGTACCTTCGGCATTTTCACAGGAGATTAGAATATCATTTTGACGCATTCTTACTTTCGTGACTCCAGTTTTCAGCTCGAGACTTTTCTCTGCAGCGATAATTCCAGCTTCTCCAGCCAAAGAGCTGGCAAAATAAATGACTTGCAATTCACTTTGAGAAAGAAGTTTATTGATATACTGCGAACTGATTTTAGGATCTTTTAACCAGACTTCTGGAAAATCAATCAAGCAGATATGGTTTGGTAAGCTTGCCAATTTCTGAATTTTTGATTTATCAAAGCCTTCTGCTCCCGCTATACACAGTGTTAACGATTGGTTAGTTCCAGAAAGAGCGTCGACAGCAGCTAATGTATCTCTTGAAATATCCCCATCTTTGAGTGAACCAACAATGACAGTTCCACTAAGAGACAATTCGGAATCAAGTACCTCATAATCATGAGTCCCTTCCTCTAAACCCAGTTCTTGTTTCAGATAGTCTGCGGCATTTTGTGGAGACTCTATGGAAATAGCTTCAGTTTTCGGTGGTTCTGGCGGAAGATGAGTTTCCAAAGATTTACTAACATCTATGGAGCTTCTATTTATCGATCCATTGTAAACGCTTGGTTTAACTGATTTTTGTGTAAAAGAAGAATTTAAAAGTAGGGCAGCATCTGTACCAATGCCTTTAATATTTCCCTCATAAACGACTTTTATTGAATCATCTATTAACTGGAACTCGCTGACATGTATGGAGTTTTTGTTTGCTCTCTCACAGAAGTAGCGAGCGCTTGCAGCAAATTCAGGAGTAAAAGCATCTAGGAGTACTGTTTTGGTCTTTATGTCTGCTTCCAGCCATAGTTTGGCATTATCAGAAGCAGTTGGCCAAACGTCGTTGGACTCCAACCAGGTAACATCCGCATAAGAGCTTAAGTGTTTAATGAGACTTTCTGCATTGCTTGGAGCAGATACAATGATTCTTTTTTTAGCTTGAGAAGGAACAGTGGTTAAGGCTTTTAAAACGACTTGGGACCCGGACGTCAAAACTGAACTTGTTTCGATTAGGTGACCATCGAAAATCTGTACCTCAGGCTTATTTAAAGGACGGATACTTAAGAATGCAGTTACATCAGCTTCTTTTACAGAATGGCTGCCCAATAAAGTATCTTCTTCTTTATTTTCATCTTCATCGAGAAGGAGAGTACAAATACTGATTTCAGATGGGCGAATTCCTTTTGAAAGGTTGGAGTAGGTTTCCTCAAAGAGAATAAACCTTCTGTTCATTTCACTAAAACTTCTTTCAATTGAGCCAATCAGGCTTTCACGTAGGACTTCAGGTGCATTAGCATCTTTTATGTCGTTGTATCTCCAGATAGCACCTTCTGAATATTTGAGCCAGCCGGCAATTTCGGCGAGCGGGAAAAAGACAGGTTGAAGTTGGGCATCCATCCAGGCTTTTGAGCCAATGTCGAGTTTTATCTGCTTAACGACATGCAATAGTTTTAAACGGGCAGAATCCCAAGTCTTAACATAATTGCAATTTTTCGAGTAGGTCGCTTGTTCTGCGGCATCTTTTTTCGTGACTTGTTCTACGAGATCTTTTAAAATCAGGAAACGCTGAATTTCATTCGTACCTTCATAAATATTCAGAATTCTGGCATCACGCTTTTTCTTCTCGACATCATGATTAAATGTCTGAGCTTGAGATCCATGAATTCCTTCAGAGTACAGTATGACCCGGTGGAGGATTTCTGAATTCATAAATTTACCAATGGCAGATTCCATACGAGCATCGCTACCGGGCTTATCAAATATACCAATCATTTCGTAGGCTGACGCATAGCCGCCAAAGACTTCTTCACTCATCTTACCAAGGAGCGCCATATCATCATCGCTATCTGACGAGATTTCTATGGCGGCATCCAGGACATCTTCCGAAAGGGCTAAAGAGGAGAGCGATAAACCGGCACGGCCGACATTAAGAGTTTCAAGAGCATTCACCTGACCGCGGCCTTCGATACCAAGAACAAAGTCTTTGGAGATACGGGCACGTTCAAGGAAGACTTCATTGGTCGGAGAAGCGTTCTGTCCCATCTTATCTTCATCTTTACCGATAGTCAGACCTTCAATGTAGCGATCACAGCAGAAGCCGGTTACACCTTCAGGGGTTTTAGCATACATTGCAAATAGACCGGCAAAACGACCATTTGTGATCCACATTTTTGAACCGGTCAGTTCATAGTAAATGTAGAGTATTTTTCCGTCGCGTTCAGTGACATTGCCAAATTCATTGAAGACAAACTCCTCGCCATTTCTCATGAAGTAGCGGTAGCCTGAATCATCTTCCCAGTTGTACTTGTCGTACATGACATCTTCCCACTCTTCACTTTCTTGCAGACGAATTTGTAGTTTGCCATCTTCGTATCTGGTTTGGTTGAGAGTGATTAAAACTTTTTTTTCACCGTCAATTTCAAAGATGTGAGCCTCATTCTCGAGTGTCACTTCAACTTCTTTGAGTTCGGCTCTTGTTGAGACTCGAGCGGTATCGGATCCAGCGGATGGCTCAGTTAAGGCAAATGCTGAAGTTTGACCAGAGGCGATCATTGATAAGAAGAAACCAACGCCTCCTTTTCTTAAGTCAAAATTCTCTGAGAGTTCATCAATTCTCGGGATAAAAGAATCCAGTTTTCCAGCAGCCTTAAGAAGAAGCTCACCCATGAGGTCAAGTTGGAAACTCATACCTGCCTGACCGGCTTTATGCAGATCATAGAGAAAGCCACCGCAGTAACTTTTGAAAACAGAGTTCTTCTTAGCCAGTCCTTTAACTTCTTCACCCAGTGGTTTGAATTTATTCTTAATGGCTGCGGGATCAGGAATTTTAACCAGACGGTCAAGCTCTTTACAGATTTCACTCCAGCGCTTGAGGTTATCTTCAAGGCCTTTGATTTCACTTATTTCTTTAATAGCTCGAGGCACGTCCTTTTTGTAGGCAAGTAGCATTGGACTGGTGCCAATAGATGTCGAAGCCTGAATGATCAAGCTGAGAGCCGGATCGCCATACTGCATGGACGCACTTATGAGTAGATAATATTCTGCTTTGTGACTTCCACCGCCACCAAGTTCAGAAGGGATAATAAGGCGCATATATCCTTTGTCGTGGAACATCTTTATGACTTCATTGGAATGGCCATGTTTCGCCTCAGCGTAACGAACGTAGCTCATGCCATCGAAATCTTTATCGATGAAGTATTCTTTAAAGTCGTTATTCAGTGTTTGGCCTAGATTATACAGTCTATCTTCCTGTTTTAGGCTTTCTTTTGAGTATTTAGGAATATCAAAGTTTGCGTCGGTTAGATAGTAGCCAGTTGGTTGTGCCGGGATTGATTCCAGGAATTCCTCATATTTAAAATCACCTTCTTTGACCTGAGTGTTCTTCCAATCTTTTTTGACGAGAAGTTTACCACAAGCAATATGACGTTCACGGGATTTCGAATCGAACTGCCTGTTTGTTGCGGAATTCCAATAGATTCGTGCTGCGAGGTCAAAGATTTGCTGTCTAAGCAAAAGAGACTCACCATTTTGCTTTGCTTCAATGAATTCATGAATGGCAGCTTTTAAAAATGAGTGATCCATCTCCGCTCTAAAGCTCAAGTCGTTGTGATTAGCAGCAATCTCTTTGTCTGCCTCTAAAGCAAGATGGAGCCATTTAAACTGTGGTTCTAAAAGCTCTTCTTTTGGTAAGTTCCATTCTCGCGAATTTTCAGAGTAATTTTTCTGAATGACATATGGATCGCCCAACAGATATTTGAAAATTGAGGCATCGCGATAATACGGCGAAAGTGTATCATCTTCTGAAAAGCCTGTACCACCAAAGACTTGAGATGCATTGTAGGTGAAACTGCCTTCTTGAGTGCCCAGCCATTTTCCCGCTTGAACGTAGAGAAAGTGTTCAGAGATGTCTGATTTGGCGGCAATTTTGAGAAGCTCCAATCGACAGGCGATATGTGAAATAAGTGATTTAACAGCACCAAATTTAATGATCCCATCACGTCCATGTTCATCTTGGAAAAGGTCTGGGAATTGGATGCGGCCGGTTCCGTGATCCATGGATTTCTGAAGTAAATAGTCTCCGGCACCAATGACTGCTTGAGAGAATAAATTCACAGCTTCTTTGAATGAGCTTTCTGCATTGAAGCTTGTTAATTTTTGAGCGGTTACCTGTGTTAGAGTGAGTTCTGTAGGCAGAGAGCTTCTTAAACCAACAGTGCCGACTTCTTTCATTTCTAATCCATCTGCTTCAGAGTCGAGTAGCCAGGCTGAGTTGTCCTGAATTAACAGCCACTTTTTATCGACTGCAGCTAAAGCAAATGGAATGTGACCGGAGAGAGTGCCATCTGGGTTTTCAGTTACAGTGTTGGTGAAAAGTAGAGTTCTTTCTTCTCCAGAGAATTTTCGGCCTAGCCAGGCCATCATCGCAGTGGCAGTTAAACTCAAATCAATTTTAGATAGTTCTGAAATTATTGAGGTGAATTTGGCTTCATCTTTTTCATCGATCCAGGATTTGAGGATGGCGATATCTGCATTTGATAGGCCGTTTTCTTTTATGTGATGAATGTGCGCATGATTAAAATATTCTTCTGCATTGAGTTCGACTCTGTCAGTTGATTCAGGGATTAGATTATCGATAGAAGGCTGGGTTAAACCTAGTTGGGCTAAACTGTGTTGACGCAATTTTAGCAGTTCGGCATCGATCCAGAAGAATCTTTCAATGCGATGAAATTCTTTGGCATTTTCAATTGATTCATTTAAGACTTTAAGAAGTTGAGCTGAGCGTTCGCCATCGTAGCACTTTTCCAGATCAGGGATTAAGTCATCGACGACATCAAGCTGTTGCTTAATCCAGAAACGTTGAGTTGCATCGAGAGTCCGGTTAGTTGAATGAATAATTTCGTCAATACGGTTTATGTATGAGTCGATGCTGCTTAAGATACTTTGAGCTTCTTCATTAGCGTGGACAGGAGAATTATATTCTGAACCGTCATTTTCCGGTAAAGGTTTTCCCGGTGCAGAAAGGTGTCGAATAAGTGAGCTCACTGCAGTCGTTTTCACTCTGTAAATGAGACGGTGAGAATCCCGTCGTCCCCAATCGGCCAGCGGGCTACCGCGCCAGCAGGATTCACACTTAACACAGTTTTCATAGTCTACTACAGGGCGAAGCATACCTGCCGGATCGCTTTTTGCATGGTAAACTCCTGCCGGACAGATATGCCAAAGAGCACTGTTTGGATCACTTTCGGGAAGAAACTTATTAAGGGGCCACTGAACTTTTATATGGCAGTCTTTTTCGGTCTCATAAACAATCGTAGCGAGTTTGTCTTCCACAGAAGTAGGGGCTTTAAATGAACTTATTTCCTGAGCTTTGCGAGCAGCCATAACGCGTTTCGCAGTTTCAGTCTGCATGAGTTTCTTCTTGCTGGTCATGGCATCAATGATACCGAAAGCAAAGCCAAGGATAATCATGAAAGGTGATATCAAAAGTAAAATGACTCCAGGCAAAAAGGCCTGCTTGCCAATTATACAGTTTAAAGTCTCAAAACGATCCTTCAGAGCACCGCCATCATTGCGGTAAAGAGTATTAAAGGCGCCTTTGATTGTTTCATCGAGCATACCAACAATAGATTTAATAGGACCTGACATGTTTTCTGTGACTTCTTCAGAACCATGGAAGAATTCCATCCTTAAATCACCTGAGGAATTAACTTCCAGTGGGGCTGAAGAGAAGAGCCCTTTGATGAAACCGAGAGGTGAAACAGCCGACGCTCCTGCACAGCGTTGCTGGTTGCGTAAATCAGCGATTAAAGCCCCAAGTTTGCCTTGTCCGTGATAAAAGAAGCTTCTGGCAGATTCACGGAAAGCACTAAAAAACGATTTGTCCTTTTCAAAGAAAGGATGACCACAATCCATTTTCAGGTCTGTGAAGAGACTGAAAAATGCCTGAGTACCGGCGATGTACCCGGCCCAGTCTTTGGTGACTTCCATATCTTTGTAATACTGCGAATTGCGAATTTTGCTTTCGTAGTGTTCAAGAAGATTTTCTTTGTTGAACTTGCCATTTTTGGCTTTGATTTCTTTAACTGCCTGACCAAGACACAACCCAGTAAAACTGGCTGGGCCGGTATAATTTGGGTAGGGAAAGTCGAGACCTATGCCCGTACAGGCTCCACCAATAGCCAAGCCGTCATCGCAGAAATTTGCCAGATGCTTGAAGCCATTGGCATTAATAATCTTAGCCCCATAAGCGGTTCTTTCGCCGTCTTCAGTCCATTTTTGCATGATGGGTAGAGATTTAAACCACTCCATAAGATTGTTATGGTCGCCTTTGAAGTGTGTCGCGAGGTTATCCAGTGGTAAAACCAGGCCAATTGATAGACTTTCACGATTGGTGTAGATGAAAGCACCCATATTAAGCTGGACGGTTTTACCACCAATTCTGGCATTGCGAATGATCATTTCATAAGCGCAACCTTCGCCTTCGTTGACTTTAAAACGCTTTTCAATTTCAGAAGAGGGGAGGTGAATAACTTCTTTTATTCCCTGGAGGTAATGCCCTTTATCGCCGGCAGGTAGGTTGCTGTAACCTTCTTTGGAGACGAGGTGAGCCGCATCGCCTTCAGCTAAAAAGACCAGATCGGAGTAAATCGGGCCTTTTTCTGTGGATACTCCAATGACTTTCTCTTCTTCTTTGATGAGTCCAATAGCTGTTGTTCTTGAGAGGATTTCAACGCCTTTGCTACGGGCAATTTCACTGAGATCATGGTCAAATACAGGACGTAAAACAGTGGCGCAGTTTTGGTAGGTATCTGGATCTTTATAACTTAAACCGGCAGTATCGACACCATTTGTCATGTAGATGCCCCTGGCTACTAACGGACGTTCGATAGCAGTGTTCTCTTGCCAATTTGGGCCGAGAACATCTTTATGTGCTAAGTTTTCTCCAAAAAAGACGCAGCCAGCCCAGTTTTCTGCACCTGGATGACCGGCGCCATCGATGACGCTGACAGTTAAATCTTGATTGGCTAAATGAAGGGCGGCAGTTAGTCCGGCCGCACCGGCACCAACGACTATAACATCGCGCTTTGTTTTTAAATCCATGTGACACTCCGGTTAAGTAGATTCCGGGATAAATACCTTAATATCTAAGATAATGAGAATGGTGAGCAAAAACAATAATTGTCTTATATTTTTGTTGTTTAGGTGAGGCGTTTACAGTCTGTAGAACTCTTTGGCTGTCAAGCCGAGAATTTGATCCTGCTCATCTTGTGACAGCTTTGAAATGAAATTTTTGACTATCGCCATCATCGGTTTGTAGTCACCGGAAAGTAAGCAGACTGGCCAGTCAGAGCCGATCATTAAGCGCTTCGGGCCGAAAATTTCCATACAGGCTTCGAGGTAGGGGTGAAAATCTTCTTCTGTCCATTTATGAAAATGGGTTTCAGTGATCATCCCAGAAAGTTTACAGCGGACATTTTCAAAATCCTTAAATCCTTGTATGCCTTTGAGCCATTCATCAAACTTGTTGTTGATTATATCCGGTTTAGCGATGTGGTCGATCACAAAGTCATGCTCAGGAAACTTTTGCACCAATTCCAACGAAGGGCCTAGTTGTTTGGCAAAGATGAGTATGTCGTAGGGAATATTTCGATTAACAAGTTGCTGAATTCCTCTGACGAATTCCGGTTTGATGATGAAGCGATCATCTGGCTCGCCCTGAATAACATGGCGATAGCCTTTGAGTAATTCAAATTGGGAATAATGATCAAGCTTTTCGCTAAGATTGTCTGCCTGGAGATCAATCCAACCAACGACACCTTTGATGATGTCATTTTCAGACGCCAGCGTTAAAAGCCAATCAGTTTCCTCTTCAGACTGCCTTGCTTGAACGGCAATACAGCCATCGAAGCTATTTTCTTTAAGAGTAGGAGCTAGATCATCTGGTAGAAAATTCCGACGGATATTATCCTCAGGAATCCAGCCATATTCTTCATCGTTGTAAGTCCAGAAATGCTGGTGTGAATCAATTCTCACTTACGGTTCCAGCATGAATGGATTATCTTCATCGATTAAGTAGCGTCTCGGCCCTGATTCTTGTGGTAGGTCGAGTTCAGCTTGTTTCTCTTCAGTAGTTCCCTCTTCCTGAGGTTCTTCGTCAGAAGCTTGCTCCTCCTCGGTTTCACTTTCTTCTTCAACTACCTCCGCATCTGGAGCAGATTCGTCCTTAGTGATTGTGACTTCAACTTCTAAATGCTTTTCTTCAACAATAGGCTCAGGAGTAGGGATTTCTCGCTCAGGTAAAGCTTCCGCTTTTTCTTCCTCAACTTCAGAAGTCTCTTCCTTAACCGGTTCAGGTTCTGGAGTATCACGAGTAGCAGCTTCATTGACCGAAGTCTTCAAAAATATTTTCTTGGAGTCTTTGGCAGACTCTTCTTCAACAACTTCTTCTTCCTCATCTGAAGGTTCAGGTGCAGTAAAGCGAATTGGCGTTTTAGCTTTCCAACCCATAGCTTTGCGGGTTTTGGCTTCTTCTTCCTCTTCAGTCTCGATTTCTTCAATCACTTCCACTTCAGGTGGTTTTTCAGTACCACGCTTTTTCTTGAGGAATTTAGAAATGGGTCGATTGGCAGTTTTGAAACCTTTAGCCGATGCCGAACGAATCGGAATATCATCGAAAATCAGTTCAGCAGTCTGACCTTTTGAGCGGGCAGTGTCTTCAAGTTCGCACTCAAGAACGATTCCATAGTTGGTCTCAAAGAGCTCGATTTTACACTTGTCAGGACACATTTTATACTCTTTCTCAAGAATAAATTTGTCGATCTTACAGCGCTTGTGATAAGCCAGTCCAGTCTTGTTCTCTTTGTAGATGACGTTGTAGACCTGCTCTTTATTGACGATAAAAGCTTCGGCAAAACGGCCGACAAAGAGCTTGTCTGGAATATTCATAACTTTGAATTTACCATCGCGGAATAGAACGACGATACGGTCGTACTCTGTACATTTGAGTGAATCCGCGCCTGTTACAGAAGAACCGATGTAACCGCCTTTGCGGTCAAGTCCGACTTTCTTATTGGCCAGAGCAATTTCTTTAGCATCGACAACTTCAATTGCTTTGATCTCAGTTCTACGTGGATATTGCTTGCCGTAGCGTTTGAGAAGATCTTTGATGAAGTTGATGGCATAGTCTTTCAGGTGAGCCAGGTTGTATCTGACTTCTTCCAATGCCTTAAGGATATCATCCAATTCTTTGCGGTTTTTATTGATGTCGAATAGAGAAATACGACGAATTGGAATTCTTAACAGGCGATCGATGTCTTCTCGAGTTACATCGCGTCTAAAACGGTCTCTAAAAGGCTCAAGCCCGGCAAATACAGCATCGTAAACAGCATCTTCTTCAGTACATTCTTCAATGCGCTTATAGATACGGTTTTCGATGAATATCTGTTCTAAAGTTTTATCATGGAAACGTTCGTTTAACTTGTGCTCTTCAATCTCAAGTTCCCATCTTAAGTAATCAACCAGCTTCTGCGTATTGTGGTGCAGAACTTCCGGGGCGGATAGAACTACCGGACGGTTATTTTTGATGATGGTGATATTTGAAGAAAGGCTGACTTCACAGTTGGTGAAGGCGTAAAGCGCGTCGATGGTGCGGTCGATGTCCGCTCCGCGTGAAATTTTCAGTTCGATCTCGACATTTTCAGCTGTGTAGTCGTTGATACTGGAAAGTTTGATCTTACCATTTTTAGTCGCATCTTCGATACTCTGCATGAGAGATTCGGTTGTCGTGCCGGCAGCAACTTCGCGGATGATCAAAGTATTTTTGTTCATCTTATCGATTCGGGCACGAACTTTAACCTTACCGTGACCATCGTCGTACTGACTGACGTCCATGATACCTCCTTGCGGGAAGTCAGGAAAAATGCGTATGCGCTTTCCACGGAGGATGTCAATTTGAGCTTTCAATAGTTCGTTGAAGTTATGCGGTAGAACTTTTGTCGCCATACCAACGGCGATACCTTCTGCACCCTGCATAAGAAGTACTGGAACTTTAGAAGGAAGAATAACCGGTTCCTGGTTTCTACCGTCGTATGAATCAACAAACTCTGTAGTTTCTTTGTTGAATAAAACTTCGCGGGCAAGAGGTGTGAGACGACATTCAATATACCTTGCAGCCGAAGCGTTATCGCCAGTCAGGATATTACCGAAGTTACCCTGTTTGTCTATAAAGAAATCTTTATTTGCAATGTTAACCAACGCACCATAGATGGAAGAGTCACCGTGCGGGTGATACTTCATGGCGTCACCGACAACGTTAGCTACCTTGTGGTATTTACCGTCATCCACCTTTCTGAGGGTGTGAAGAATTCTTCTTTGAACCGGCTTCAGTCCGTCATCGATATCCGGAATAGCGCGGTCCTTAATTACATATGAAGCAAATTCCATGAAGTTGTAGGTCATCATGCGGTTTAGATGACTGACTTCATTTGAATGCTCGGTATCTTCCCCAATCGGAGCAGCATTAAGTTCTGCACCTTCCGGAGTTTCGATTGGTTGATTGTCGTCGTTATCAGGCATAAATCAGATCAGGTTTTCCATGATGAAATTTTTGCGGGTCGGCGTGTTTTTACCCATGAAGAATTCAAGAACTTCCGGGATTTCGCTCTTTCTGTCAATTGTGACTTCGATGAGGCGCATATCTTCGCCGATAAACTGGCCAAATTCGTTTGGAGAAATCTCTCCCAGACCTTTAAAACGGGTGATTTCAGCAGCTTTTCCAAGTTTTTCTACAGCGTCGTCTTTTTCATCTTCATCGTAACAGTAAATAGTTTCCTTCTTGGTTCTAACCCGGTAAATCGGTGTTTCCAAGATGAATACGTGGCCATTTGCCACCAGGTTCTCGAAGAATGTCAGGAAATAAGTCAACAGTAGATTTCGGATGTGTAGACCATCCTGGTCGGCATCCGTCGCAATAATGACTTTATTGTACTTCAAGCGTCCAATGCCGTCTTCGACATCAAGAGCCTTCATTATGAAGTAAAGCTCTTCATTCTTATAAATGGATTCGATCTTACTGCCAAAAACATTGAGTGGTTTACCACGAAGTGGGAAAAGCGCCTGAGTCATGACATTGCGGCTACTAATCATCGATCCTGTTGCCGAGTCACCTTCCGTGAGGAAGATCATCGAATCCTCACCCATAGTGGTGCCGTCATTAAAGTGGTGTTTACAATCACGCAGTTTTGGGATTTTAAGCGCTGTCTTCTTGGCTTTGTCTTTAGAAGCTTTTTTGATGTCCTGGATATTCTTACGCATCTTTTCATTAATGGTAATCTTATCGAGGATGCGGTCTGCAGCTTCTTTATTTTTGTGCAGATAGTCTGCTACGAAATCTTTGACTTTGTTGACGATGTCTGAACGGATCTCAGTATTGGCCAGTTTATTCTTGGTCTGAGATTCGAAAACCGGCTCTTTGACTTTAACAGCGATCGCACCGAAAATACCTTCGCGAACGTCACGGCCATCGAAGTTCTTACCAGAGTATTCATTGACACCTTTAAGAATCCCTTCACGGAATGCCGAAAGGTGAGTTCCGCCATCATTGGTGTACTGACCATTTACGAATGAACTGTAACTTTCGCCATAGTCTGTGGTGTGAACGAAACCGAATTCGAGCATTTCGTCGCGAGTGTAGATGATGTCGTAAAGCTTTTCGTTATCGACTTCACTCTTGATGAAGTCGAGAAGGCCGTTGCGCGAGTAAAATTTCTCGCCATTGAACATGATCGTCAAACCGCGGTTCAGATAGGAGTAGTTTGACATACGCTTCTTGATGAAGCCGTGATCAACTTTGAGCTTCTTTGGGAAAACTTCACGCGATGGCTTAAATTCCATCTCGGTGCCATTTTCTTCATCGGTTTTACCATCGATTTCTTCGACGAGAACGCCTTCTTTAAAAATGGCTTCTTTGAATTTGCCGTCACGAACTGAACGAGCTTTAAAATATTCAGACAGGGCGTTCACTGCTTTTGTACCTACTCCATTCAGACCAACGGAGAACTGGAAAACGTCGCTGTTGTATTTGGCGCCTGTGTTGATCTTCGATACACAATCAACCAGTTTACCAAGGGGAATGCCACGACCGAAGTCGCGAACTTTGAAAATGTCTTCTTCAACGGTTACGACGATTTTGCTACCGTGGCCCATGATGTACTCATCGATACCATTGTCGATAACTTCTTTGAGGAGGATGTATATACCGTCGTGAGGGTTACTGCCATTGCCGAGGCGACCGATGTACATGCCGGGTCTGAGTCGGATGTGGTCGAGGGCGTTGAGAGTCTTAATTTTACTTTCGTCGTAAACAGGTTTTTTGTCTGCCATGAATGAGCCGCTTTCTCCTATTCATTGAAAAATATTCCGGAAACGCCTTCTAAATGAGGTACAAATTCAATTATTTAAGTGAAGTTGTTCAGGAACGAAAATTCAATATAGGGTTTTGCGACTCTTTGTCAAATAACTGTTAAACTCAGATTCGCTAATGTTTTGAAGTAGGATGAGTTTATTCGAGGCTTTTATGACGCTAACTGAATTTTGAATTGATCTATTATCTGTGGCCAAATTTTTGTTAGCTCTAAAATTCGGTCACTATTGAAAGAATCAGAAGCTTTTATGAACTCTTTCTGCCAATTAACCAGACTATTTTCTGGATACCGGTGTAAAATTGAATTCAATTGATTTTTGGTATCCAGTAAACAGTTATAATTACTTGGATTTTGTGAAAGTTCAGTGATTAATGGAGTAAGGCTTTTATTACACTGGTTTATCAGTTCTCGTAAGTTTACTGCACTAAGAGGTTTTGCTGTTAGATCAGGATCTAAAGACTCTTTCTTGTCAGTGATCTTGTAATCTAAGTAAGTCATCAGGCTTTTTATTAGTTGTTCTTTACTTAAAGGCTTCGGGATATAGCCATTGCAACATTCTCTGATGGTTCTTTCATCTTTTTTTAGAGCAGAAGCGGTAACGGCGATTAAAGGTAAATTGTCGTATTGACTATCTTGACGCAGATGCCGACTAACTTCATAACCATCCATTTCTGGCATTTTCATATCGAGAAGGACTAAGTCTGGTTTAAAGGATTCAATATTTTGTAGAACTTCTTTACCATTTTCGGCCTCACAAAAAATGAAGCTATGATCCTCAAGATATGTTCTGATTAACTCTCTGTTAAAATCGATGTCGTCGGCAATTAATATTTTTGCTGGCTGAAATTTTATATTAAGATAATTAATGTCTTTGACGTTTTTAGGGACTTCTTGTGGTATTTCTATTTCATTTAAAGTTATTTTGAATATACTCCCTTTGTTTAATTTACTTTCAAGATAAATACAACCATTCATCAACTCAACTAGCCTCTTTGTTATTGCTAAGCCCAGGCCTGTCCCTCCAAACTTTGCAGCATTTTGTCCTGCTATCTGTTCAAACGAATTAAAAACTTTATCTAACTCATCTTCTGGAATTCCTACTCCTGTATCCTCTACTTCAAGTATAAGGGAAGTAAGGCTTCTTTTTTCTGAAGAAGATTGGCAGGATGCCTTAATGGTTACTTTACCTCTTTCGGTGAATTTGATAGCATTGCCAATCAAGTTAGTAAGTACTTGGCGAACTCGTGCCTGATCTATCAACAGGTAGTTGGGGATGTTAGGGGCAGAATCAAAGATTAGGTCAAGATCTTTTTCATTGGCTTTTTGAAAGAATAAAGTTTGTAGTTCATCAAATAACTCTTTCAAAGAAACTGGAGAGTACTGCAGCTCTAGTTTGCCTGCTTCAACTTTAGATAAATCTAGAATGTCATTAATTAGTCCGAGTAAAGATTTTCCGCTACTGTGGATAGATTTAATGTAGTATAGATATTTTGGGTCTTCAGTCTTTCTGTGTAAAATTTCAGTAAAGCCAAGTATAGCATTCATAGGAGTTCTGATCTCATGACTCATATTTGCGAGGAAGTCACTTTTAGCTTGATTGGCAGTCTCAGCTTTAGCAAGTGCATTATGAAGTTCTGCTGTTTGGTCTTTGATTTTATCTTGTAAATTTTCTTTATGTAATTTTAGTTCAGCTTTTTGTTCATTTACCAGCGTAAGGTGGTGAACTATATCACTAGTCATCTGCTCAAAAGAGGTAGCTAATAAGCCAATTTCATCATTTCCTTTTAAAGATTCATCAAGTTGGATTGCTTGACCTTTAAAGTTTGTTGATTCTTCAGTTAATTTTTCCAAAGGTCTGGAGATGCGTCTACTAAAATAGAAAGAGCTAATGAGAATGATAACCACTAAGCTGGTAGTGATAGCATAGTATGAATTCCTCAGGCCTGTTAAAGGCTCAAGCATAACTTTTTCGGGGATTGAAATTCCCAAAAAATAATAGGTTCCTTTAACTGGCACATAGACAAAAAGCTGAGATTCTCCATCCACATCATATGTCGTGAATCCACTATCGCCTGCTAGAAGTTGTTTACCTGCATTGGCAAGCTGAGGGTTGCTTTCATTTTGAATAAAGAATTCACTTACTTCGGGCTCTCCGATATCGTTAAGGATGAGTTTTCCAGTATTGTCTTTCTTATATTTCAGGCCTTTTTGTTTTTCCCAATGATAGATATAAGTTCCCTTGGAGGATATGAGGGCAAATTTAGCTTCAGAGCCAAGAGATCTTGTCATGTCTTGTTGAATTTCGGTAACAAAGTTTTCGATTTCTTTCCAAGAAACAGCACCACCAATCATACCGTGAACTTTGTCATTTTCATTAAGAATGGAAGATGCAACAACAATTTGTCGAACTCCAGTCGAGTAAGATACCATAGGCTCAGAAGTATAAACTACAGGAGCTTCAGTGAGAATAGTCTCTTGCCAATAGCGCCGTTTCTTGATTGTTTTGGGCTTTGCTGTTGGAGACTTATTGTCGTGTGTACTTAGGCCCCCTAGATGAGGGTTGCCAACTTTATTAGTGTAATATTGACTGTCAGTTTTACCGAGAATGAACTTTTCAAAATAGTGACTTAGTTGCTTGTTTTCGGATTGTAAATATGGTTTTATTTTTTGCCAGTCCATAGTTCTAATTGTGTCAGTTCTGGAAAGTAGTGAAATATTTGTTTGCATTTCACTAAAGTAGTTGGCCATTTTATCACTGGAGATCTGTAGTTCTCGCATAGCTGTATTTGCACTTAACCTTTGCATTTCCTCTTTAGTGAAAGTCAATGATAAAAGCATGACAATTAATACTGGTATTATGGCAATGAAAAGATTTTGAATTAATATTTTGTAGTAAATGCGCATAAGACTCCCATCTTTCTCTTATTAAACTAAAATTTTTTGAGAGTGAAAGCAATTTTTTATCTTTAGTTATGGGAAACTTTTTTTTGTAAGTATTTTTTTTACTACTACTTTGTGGCGCTTTTTAGCTTTCATATGGTAGAGCATTCTGAGGAAATCGATTCCCCACAAGTTGACGTGATGCTCAGCTAGAATTTCTCCATTTGAAATAGGAGGGACGGTTATGGATTCTTGAAAGGATCTTACGTATTTAACGTGATGCTTTTGAGTACTTTCAACAACGAAATAGAAGGCTGGATCTCCAAATTCTTTCCCAGAAGATATGAGCTTTAGGCCGCCATTTTCGGTAACTTCAGGCTGGTATATAACTACAGCTCTGCCATTGGGGAGTGGGAAAACAACTTTGATGCACATTGATTTAGTATTTTCGAGATAACATGTGGAGTAGCTCTCAGAGTAAGCAACCACTCCAGTTGTTTGAAATGAGCGTAGCCATAAGACGAGTTCTGGAGATGTGGAGTCCTCAGATAACCAGTGTTGAACATTATTAGTGATCTTTTGATCAGCTTTTGTACTTGTTAGTGGGATGTTGAGTTGTTGCAGTCTCTTGCTGAATAGTTTTGAAAGTAGCCAGCCTCCAGGCTGAAATAAAAGGCACCACTGGGCACTCATGTTTATTGTGAAGTCTGAAGTGTTTTCATAGAAGTGACGAACAGAAGGATGAATATTTTGTGAGTCAAAATTATCTGAGGCAAGGTGATCAAAACTTGGTAAAATACCCTTCGATACAACTGACTCATCTTTAATATAGCCTTTGAGGTCAATATAGTTTTGGAATGCTTCGAGGCCTAAAATTTTCGTAGGTCCACTTGCTCCACTTAATCACGGATATAGATCAGGATCAATACTCTCACCTGTAAGTTTAACCCATTTTTGAGTTAACCAGTCAGTGAAATGTCCTCTTTTAGAATCAAGCTAGAACATACTAAAATGGGATGATGTTTGTTCTTCCTTGCCAACTACCAAATTCAGCAAGGGGTTTAAAACGCAAAGTCGTAAATTCTGAGTGAAAGTCTTTGCGTACTCTTTCAATCATTGCATCAGCATGTCGCTTGGGTTCGGGAACATCACTTCGTCCATGAACCATATCCAACATATCACTTTGTTTGTTCCATACAGAAAAAGTTGAAACAGTTCTGGGGAAACGCATTGCTGCCATGGATATGCTTGTGCCGGGATGATCCCGTACAAGCTTTTCTACAGGTTTCCCCCAACGAATAAAGCGTGGGACTTGAAGAAGTTTCATTCTTGCCAGTGTGACTGATACTACAGGATAATCAGGGTGGAGTTCCTCAGTAACTTCCGGTAAATTCCCAAATTCAGAAATATAACCCCAGCGCCTTATGAAATTCATTCGCACATGCCACCCTGAAGATAACTTTTTTCCTAAGTGGTTTGAAGATAAAAATTCATCAATGGCTTCAGGGGTTTCCCAGGCGGCAAACATGACCAAGTTTTTTAGTTGCATTCTTTTCGGGGAGAGGATTGGAGCTCCAAGAGTCATCATTGCTAAACATTCTGCATGTTGTAAGCCCGGTGTGTTTTTTGGAGTAGGAGGACTATACAGAGTTTTAATAGTTGAAAAAGGGTTAAGCTCCGCTAAATGAAAAGAATAAATTGCCATTAATATCTCCAAGACCGGGATTATCTTAGCAGTAATATGGTGTAATTACTAATTCAGGGAAGACTGTAATACTGGAAAGAATGAGGTTAAGTCATAATCTGGTAACAAAAAACTTCTTTTAATTTAGTAAGCTGTAGTCTAGCTTAGAAGAATTAAAGGGAGCATGAATGTACAAGATATTTTTTCTAGGTCTGTTTCTATTTACTGCACTTCAAGGGCAAAGTGATTCCAAGCAATTCGATATAGTTCTGAGCCATCTCGGGTCTCAAGATACAAGAGAGAAAGCTATTATTTTTCTGAAGAAGAATGGCAGAAAATACGAAGAAAGAATTCTTCATCATATCCATAATAAGACTAAGTTTTTTATCATGGCAGTCGATGCCTGTAAATTTGTTGAATCTGAAAAGATCTTAACTATCACCCAAAAACTTCTTAAGCATGAAAACAAACATGTTCGCCTGATGGCACTATCAACACTTTGGAGTCGTCTTCCTGCGGAAAAGTTAGGGTATGCCTGTGATCATATGCTACAGGACGTTCCGGTCTCAGGTGGAGAATCTCTTTTTGAGTATTTAAATTACGAGAAACCCTCTGAAGAACGGATACTAAGGCTCCTTAAAAATAAGGAATACTGGGGCGTCGCAGGTAAGTATCTTTGTGGATGCCGTGGAGAAAAGGCCAATAAGTCTGCAAGAAATCTTTTGGTGAGGGGGAAGGGCGTTGTTATCATTCATGCGATTAATGCCATGATCGCTCAATACGATACAGATCCACGAGTTAAAAAACTTGTTCATAAGCACTTAACGAACGCAAATTCAACTGTTCGTGAAAGAGCAGCGGAATACTTTCGTTGGTATGGGGATGCAGGTGATCTTGAAAAGCTTTCTTTAGCGTTAAATGAAGAAAGAGATTTCTATACAAAGTCGACAATCAGGGCAGCTATTCAAGCTATCAAAAATAGGGATGAAGTGTTTCCTCAAAAGAAGCTCGGAGTGGGTTTTAAAGAAGGGATGAGTTTATTTGAGTTAAAGAGTTTTCTCAGTAAGAATAATTCAGCAGAAATGAGAGCAAAAGTCATCAAATCTTTGTACTCAAAGCCAATTGTTGAGCCTCATTACCTATACGGCAAAGGAATCGCTGATTCAGATAAAAAGCTTCTTCAAGAGCAGGTGCATCTACAACGATTATTAGCAGGATACGGATCGTTAGAAAATCAGGGGATGATTGTAGGGATAAAACTTCTTGAAGGGATAGGAGTAAATTCATTAGTTCCACCGACTCCAGATTATTTAGCAAAAGAAAGGAAGAATTACGGTAAATATATTGAGCCAGGAAATGGTCCGTTTTCTGAAAGTGTTCACGTTGGAGATGATTGTAATTTTACTGAAAGTTATACGCCTATTTATGCCATAGCTGATGGAGTCGTAAGGTATGTCGATCACCTCGAAAGTTGGGGTGGATTAGTTATCATTGAACACAAATTTAAAACCGGAGAGTATTTCTGTTCTCTCTACGGCCATTTGGGAGCCCTGATGATTCCCAAACCGGGCGATCTAATCAAAGCTGGAGATAAAATTGGTTCATTAGGGCGTAATTATCGCTGGGAAAATGGCGGTTATTCAGCTCACCTGCACTTTGGAATACATAAGAGTCGATTTACTAATTACTGGATTAAAGGGTATCTCTCAAAAGAAGACTTTGATAGTAAGAGTCATAAATGGGTTTCGCCTCAGAAGTTTATTCAGAAGCATCTATCTCCACATTTTGATTAATGATTCTACTCTCCCGGCATTAGAAGTGCGCTCTTAGAGAAAAAATATCATTAAGGGTAAGGTTATGAAAAAGTTAATTATCATTTGTCTTGTTTTTGTAGTTTCATGCATTTCAGGACAAGAAGGGCCTTTGTATGCAAAGAAAGAACAAACTATAAAAGTTGTATCCAAAGTTGGTCAGATTGAGATCGCGATAACTGGCAAGGCATTGAATGATGGTTATGAAGGGGATGAGATTTATGTTTTAAATACCCGGACAGAGAAAGTTGTAAAAGCCAAATTAGTTAGTCCTGGAAAGGCTGAAGTTGTTAAGAGTCAATAAAAAAAGCGACCGGATTTCTCCGGCCGCCTTTATCACACGAGATTAGATTTTGTCGACGGTAATTTCGATGAATTTTGACATCGGAGTATGGCTTTTCTTAGCCATTTCGTCGATGCCAACGAGAACGTTGGTTTCCGGGAAGTAGGCGGAAGTACAGCCTTCTGGGATGTCGTATGGAACGACTTTGAATCCTTCGGCAGTTCTTTTCTTACCATCTTCAGCATGACTTGTGAGTTTCAGCTTATCACCTTCTTTCAGACCGAGCTTCGAGATGTCATTTTTATTCATGAAAATGATCATGCGCTCGCCTTGAATACCACGGTAACGGTCATTGTAATCATAG
>JAKVBD010000005.1 GCA_022446985.1 Lentisphaerales bacterium | reverse complement strand
TCAAGTCTCGAATTCTGGAGTCCGTTTCATCGAGCTCTTTCTTAGAATTATGAAATCTTTTGTAAGCTTTAACTGCCTGCTTAGGCGTCAATTTATCTGGATGACAATAAATCAACATGTGAAAGTGATTGCCCATGATTACCAAACTGATCAAGTCGATATTATACTTAAAAAGATGCCTTTCCAGGATTCTTTGAAAAGCTTCCTTTTCTGTATCATTTAGCGGTAACTGTCCATACTCCATTGCGACGGTGTGGTTGTATGCGTGCAGATAAACCCCTTCATTTCGAGGTTTGTAAAATTCCCTTTTAAGTCTCATTATGTTTGCCCCTTTAATAAAAACTATTTTTTAGTCTACTAAAAAGAAAGCTTATAGAGCAAGCAAATTTGCTTAGATCATTTCCTTCGCAGTGACTTTGTACTCTAAAACTTGCTGGTTATTTGGATCATAAAAGATATAACGATGCTCAAAGTCACCTCGTACCTTTTTGAGAAGCGTCCGCTCTTCATCCGTTAGCACTCCTTTACTCGCAGCAATAGAGGCTTTTTTCGCTTTACGCGGATCTGTTTGGTAAGGGACTCCAGGCTTAAAGTAATAACGGTAAGTCACGCCATTTTTATTCTTATATTCAGAGACGGTTATATCTGTAAAAGCCGCAGTCAGCATAGGATTACTTTTTAATTGCGTCACACCTATCTTGACCATTTTCACATATTCAGCAGCTGCCTTTTTTTGACTGCTTGTGTTGCCCCCAAAATAATTCTGTGAAAACATGAAACCGAAAAAAACGACACCAACAAATACAAAAACTTTCACGATATATTGCCCTTAAATATTCTTTATTATTATACGTATAGACCAACAAGTTTGTGACTCAACTACAGCAAAATCTAAAGTTTTTATGACAGGATTGCAATCCATCTCCGTTTAAGCTTACATGAGAAGGGAATTTTCAAAAAGAGAGAATAGCTGATTTTTTTCTTCTTATAAAACTCCGGAGTTTTAATCTTAACCGCAACAAGTTTGCGGACATTAAGCCTGTGCATTTGCATGGGAAAACCAAGGTCATTAACAAGGAGTACCAACATGTCAACCATCAATAAAATCCTCAGTGGTCTGATTTTACTCACTGCAATCGCTGCGTGTATACTATCTACACTCTTGTACCAACAACGAATCGAGCTGCGCAACAGAGCCGACTACCTATCGAAGGTTACAGCCAAAACTGCCAAAGTTCTGGACAGCCAAGGAGAACTCGCCACTGAGATGGATATATCCACTCATATCAATGAGGAAACACTTAACTGGAAAAGTTATAAGGCCGCCAGGAATGAACAGGGTTTATATACCAAATGGGAACAGAATGTAGATCAATTCCCTGCTGCAGCAGAAAAAATCATCACAATGAAAGAAAATATGGCAGAACAATTTTTGACCATTTCTCAACAAGTTGACCTTCCAATTGAAGAAGGCGATAAAGCAGCTCTGAACTCCACTCTGACTGTTGATTCCCAAATCGATAAAATAACTAATCGAATCTCTTATTTTAAAGAACAGAAGCAGAACCTACAAACAGGCTTAAATGAGCTGGCCCGGGCCACAAATTATGAAAAAATCTTTGATAAATTACCTGAAAACAAGCGTCTAAAGTCAGATATTTCGCAACTTGTCAAGCACTCCGCTGAGCTCTACAACAAACAGCAACTACTGGCTAAAAACGTGCAAGCTTTAGCTGAAAATTTTGACAAGGATAAAGATGGCGAAACACTTTTCTCTCCAAGTTGGACTGAGATTGATTTTATAAAAGCTGACACTGCCGAAATGCGCCGTGGTTTCCAGATGATAATCAAAGACCTTCAATTACTAAACACCAGGCTTTATGAACTCAAAGTTGCCAATAAACTGGTTGAAGAACAGCGCACACAACTTGCAGTAAAGGATAATGTCATTGAAGAAATCAATCGCGAAAATGACCAACTTAAAAACATCAATGGCAGTCAAAACGCACAGATTCAGCGTATCAGCCTACAACTGGCAGATTACAAAAAACGAGAAATTGTCAGTATTCCTGACGACATCCAGGCAGAAGTCGTCGAAGTCAACGATCGTTTCAATTTTTTGGTCATTAACAAAGGCCGGGATAATGGCTTAATGGCTCAAGCAGAACTCCTGATTCATAATAATGGTCAGTATATCTGCAAAGCCCGTATATCTAAAGTTCTGAAAGATAAAGCCGTATGTGATATTCTCCCAAATCCAGGAGCCCTATCACCTGTAAAAATTCCAGTAAAAGGAAATACTGCTGTAGCTGCTAGATAAAAAAAATGGCGAATGACCATAAAGTCATTCGCCAAAATCGTAGACCTACGAAAGTACTAAATGCGTCAACCGCCCATCGGTGGAATAAAGCGAGGGGGCTCGTCACCACCTTCATAACCCGGATGAGGTGCCGAACAATTCCAACAAGCTTGAAAGTTATGCGCAACGGTTTCATTACACTTTGCACAAATCCAGCTCATGCTGTCATTAAACAACTCAGCCAGAAAGCTCATCTGATTCATAGTTGTTTCAAACTTCTGAAGATTTTCAGGAGTGTTCTCTTCTTTCAAAGGCATCAAAGCATGGAGAACAGCTGAACCTTCAGGTTTAGGAACTTTGTGGTGATAATCACAGCTTTGACAAACCAGGTTCCACTCTTCACGATCACCAAATAACATCATCTTCTTTAATAATGAAGATTGAGTAGTTTTCTCAGTTAAGTGAAATTCCTGATTTTCTTTACAACCCGGACATTTGCATTTAAGTAGCGGCCCATGACTGACAATATTTGCTGTAGCTGACATAAAGTTTCTCTTAAAAAGTTTTCAAAATAGCCCCCATAACAAAATGGGAGCTAAACATACTGCATTAGAACCTAACTTGCCAACCAAGTGTCACAGTATAGTCTGTTTCAAGGTTAGGACCGTCGATGTCCTGATAGAAAGGCATACCTGCTTCTAGACCAATACTATTGCCAGCCAAAGCACCTTCAGTAAATAGATAAGTAAAACCAAGAAGAGCGTCTGCACGAGTTCCGGCACGCAGATCTTCATCTGCAGTAGGCATCATATTCTTGCGGCCAACAAGTTCATCATCGTGCCCATCGTAATCTTTCCAGGAATTCAGCTCGATTCTCAAAGATGTACTAAAATTCTTAGTAATCTTTCTAGATAACCAGGTATTCAACATGACAGAATCACCCTTGCTGTAATCTTCACTGTTTCGTCCTAAACGAAGTGTCGCGATTGCCTGAGCGCCATAACCCCAAACATCGTTGTGACCTGTTAAGGTAATACCAGGCATAAGATCATAAGTTCCTGAACCTTGCTGCATGGTATAACCAAGACGCTGATTTCCCATTGGGGTATCGTCATCTTCATCAACACTACCAGTAGGTAAACTCAAAGTCATATTAAAAATAAGCTCATAATCTTCCGCTTTGTGAAATCTGTATAATGAACCAATTTTAACATCTCCGAAGCCTTCACTTTGAGTAGAGAATTTATTTACCCCACTCATCGCCATCATACGACTTGAGCTGTCCATATCATATTCCAACCAGGGAACCATCAAAGTCATAGTCCAATCGTCTGTCAGACCATACATCGCACCAAGCATATGCATCTTCATAGTCATTCTTCTAGGCAGCATACCGTACGATTCAGCTGGCATAAGCATCATATGGCCTAGTTCTTCACTCTGGCCTTTGCGACCAGTACCATCGCGCAATCCTTCCATTTCCATGAACATGAAACGGTATGAGAACATCAGTTCACCTTCTCCATGAACATGACTGCCCATAACTCCAATTGGAGCAAGTTTAAAAGCTTCATCGTGAGGTCCGTGCTCGCATGCCTCATGATCATGGTGCTTCAATGAATTGGTCTCTTCTGCTTGTACAACAAATGTTAGCAGAAATGTGAATAAGAAAATATTTTTCATGTGTTTTCTCTATAAAATTATTAAATATGCAGGCCCAAGTGGGCATAAAAGGGGGAATAATTTAAGAGAGAGCTATGGGGATTTTTAAAAGCTTAAAGGTAAAACAAAAGCTATAATTCTTTGGTCCTGAAGAATTAAATACCTGAGAAAGGTTATGATTTCTAGACTTTACCGGCAAGTCTTTGAGCAGCGAATGCTTCAGAAGGTTAAGGGCAGACTCATCTTCAATACCTCCACAACCACTGGCTTGTAGAATATCTACTAAAGAAGGTTCCGAACTCTCTGTACTGCAGTATGAATCTTCTACTACAGTTTCAAGTAATGGAGCGTCTTGCGGTTCTGAACAACAAGAATCTTCAGACTCATCTGAGCTGCGATCACAACGACAGTTTAGTAACTCTCTACCTGCTTGATCACAGTGACAGCCATTGCCTTTACATAGGAAGAAAAATTGACTCTCCGCACCATTGGCAAGCCACACTACAACTGAACCCATTCCGGTTAAGCTGCAAGCATATACCAATGAGAGAAATAAAGTTATTAACTTCATATGTCGTGCCAGTCTATTCATGCCGGCACATTTAATACCGATTAAGAATTTGTCAAACGACAGGATTACCTTGTAGGAGATTTAAGCAGGTGAAAGTAAACTTTTTTAGCCTGTAAGTGGCCTTGATCTGCTGACTTTTTTAACCAGTATAAGGCTGATTTTTTACTGTATTTCATGCCATAACCGTACTTATAGCAAAGCCCCATTTGATACTGCGCATAGAGATCACCCTGCATGGCCTTTTTCTTTAGAGCCTCTACTTTTTTGGGGTCTATATCGACAACTTTAGCTGTCCCGATACTAAAATCAACTTTGTCGAGGACCTGTGTATTATTTTTTATACGAACCGGATTATTGGCTGCAAGAGCATTTTGCCAAGCGGCGTCATTCATTTTCTCATAATCAGACTTTTCTTCTTCCTCATCAAAACCCAACCAGGAAAGTGAACTGCAGGAGCATAGGAGAAAGGTAACTAAACTAAGGCAAAGTTTCATGTTGATATTTTTCTTGTTTATTCAATGATTATTATCAATATAAGTTAATGATCGATATATTACTGCTCAAAATTTGTAACAAATCCATCTGATTTGAGTTATAGGCCAACAATACACCCATTTCACAACAACTACTAAGAAGGGAAGCTGTTGTAATTACTACGCAAACAACAACCTTTCTACAAACTTTATGTAAAAATTTAAGACTTTGAACAAAAATGCCGTGGTAGTTTTGAAAGAAGCGATATATTTCAGCTTAAATTCAAGGTTTAGAGGAAAAGTACATATGTTTGGCCCTCCACAGGTCGACCCGCCTAATGCTGGAATATTTGAAGTAATGGGCTCAGAAAACATCGTCCAAATGCTGGAAGACTTTTATATGGAATTGGGAGAATCCAGTATAAAAGACATGTTTCCAGAAGATTTAAAAACTGCATCGAGAAAGTCGGCGGCTTTTTTTATCGGTTTATGCGGAGGCCCGCCTCTGTACCATCAATTATATGGTCATCCACGCTTACGAGCGAGGCATATGCCATTTCCAATCGACGAAACTGCAAAAGACGTCTGGCTGGAATGTTTTGAAAAAACGTTATCCAACGCCTCCGAGAAATACAACTTTCCAGAAGAGCATCTTCCTGGATTTATTAATTTCCTTCGCGGCTTTAGCCCTTGGATGATTAACCGTTAAAATCTCAACTTTCTTTTTATAAAGGCTTTTATTTCTATAGGTTATTACATATCTTTAAAAGAATTCTATTAATGTGGAAGGTATTATGGATACAAAAGCTTTGATTGAACAACAGATTCAAGAGATGGATCGTCACAAGTGGATTGAGTCAGAAAAGGCTGGTTGCGACCTTGGTCAAAAAGCTATGCTTGACTGGGCAGAAAACTTTATGAACGAACCGTTCACAAAAGAACGAAGCTCACAAGAATCTCCTGCTAAGAAAAGAATACCGCAAGCCAAATAGCTTCTGGCGTTCTTGAAGTAGAAATCACCCTGTGCTTGCGATGCTTCACGATTAATACATAATCTCCACGCTTCAAATTAACGGTTTCATCTTCAAATTCAATTTCCGCAGTTCCTTGCGTCAGTAACACCCACTCATTCTCATTTTGATCATACCAAAACCCGTCTGGCGACTTATGCCCTTTGGAAACTATCCGTTCAATTTTAAAATTACCTGTATTCAGCAACTCTTTAAAACTTTCCTCTTCAAGATTTAAGTCTCTTATATCAAAGAAACTCATTTTTACTGCAAGGACTGAATTTTGTGTTCGAGTTCATTATTAGCTAGGGGTAACTTCCAATTTTTAGACGAACTTTTTAACAACGACTGACGGTAGTGAAATCGCGCTTCTCGAGAATTACCAAGCCTTTCGTGAACTTCACCCAAATAATAATGGTGCCTCACATCTGCGTCTGTGCGGGCAGTTGTTGGAGACAACAGGTTTTCACAATATTTATACTTTTCATTTTTTATTAAAATCAAAGCTAAGGTATGAATGATTTCATTATTTCTACTTGCCAATGAGTATGCTTTCCTTGCAACAGATTCAGCTTTCTCATCCTCTCCACTTTTATACAAACAGCAGGCTAAATTATTCAAAACCGATGCATTTCCAGACTGCAACTCTAAAGACTTTTTATAGCAGGGTGGAGCGTTAGTAAAACTTTTTTGACGCACCAGTTTTTCTGCTAATACAAGCCAATTTTGAAAGCTCAAACCGTGATTTTGGAAGCCACCTAAATCTAAAGAAGCTTCCGCTTTCATTTTTAATATTTTAAATCTTACCTGTCTGCTTTGTCCTACTTCCTGGAGTATATGAATTGCCTCTTTAACCTCTCCTTGGGCAGCTAACAGATCGGCTTGAAGGCTCAGACTTTCCGCTCTATCTAAGCCACTGAACTTCTTAAGTACCATTTGTGCTTCGCTAAACTTCTTTTGCCGCTCCAAAGCCTTCAAGACCACTCTTAAGGCAGGTAGGTTTAGAGATGTATTACTCAATAATTCTCTTGCAACAGACTCAGCTTTCTCATCTTCATTCAGTCTTAACAGAATCTCGCTTTGCGTTAATTTCAAAATCTCTAAAGCTGGCTTTAAAGCCAATACTTATTCTATATTTGATAACGCTTCAGAAAATTTATTTTGCTGTAAATAACAACGGCCTTTAAAGTGATACACACGATAATCTTTTGGTATAAGTAAACTCAAATCATTTAAATTATTCAGTGCCTGAAAAAGGCGACCTTGTGCAAAGTAAAGTTCACTTTCAAGGTACAATACCTGGGAGTTTAAACCCTTATCTTCTTTCGCTATAGCCAGGAATTTCGCTACTGTCTCATACTTATTTTCAGCAAACGCCAATGAAGCTCGGGCAAGGGCTATCCAACCTTGGCAATTTTCGAATTTTGCTGCTTGAGCAATAATCTTAAGAGCATCATCTATCTTATTTTGAGCAATCAAATAAAATGTCAGCTGCTTGGCATTTATTGATGTCGGTGGCTTGGCAAACTCTTCCCGGTATATCACTTCTGCTTCAAGGTAAGGTTTGAGGGCCACCAACACTCCAGCCTTCAATAAGCTCAAGCTGTTGCGGTCTTTAATAAGCTCTAATGCCTGAGCAGGCTGGATACTTTGCAAATAAACGCGGGCAAGAAGTTCTTCTATTTCAAGTCTACCAGTCACCGGAATGCTTTCATGAATCTTCTCTAAGTATGCTTGAGCTTGTATCATTTTATCCGCTTGAATGTATAACAGTCCGCGAGCAATCTTAAGAGAAAATTGATCTTTAAAATACTTTTTGAATGTGAAAAGCCTTTTCAAAATCTCTTCCTGTTACCTAGAGGTTTCTTAAAACAGATAAAGACTCAAATGAAGCCTGACCTATTCCCTGGTGTAAAGCTTCTAACAGTTTCACGGCTTCTTTTTTTCCTGTTGCAATCGACTGAAAATAATTTGTAACTCTGGAAGTCTCTGGACAAAGGCCTGCTTCTCTTTAAAAATTTCACCAACAGCAGCATTTAGTTTCACTGATTTATCTAGATTAATCTGAATTTCTGTTTCTTTCAATTTAAGAGCATCGTACAGCTGATTGCGCGCTTTGAGAGTGTCTTTGGCAGAGTCTTCGCCTGTCTCAATAGAGCGTTTAATTTTCTCCAGCTCTTCTTTCACCTTTAAAACTTTATGGTTATTCTCACCATATTCAGAAACTAACTCGATGTATTTACGCTTCAATGCCTGATACTCAAATACCAAAAAGTCCTGCTTTTTAACTGTGCTGCTAATCTCCTTAGGGATTATTTTCAACTCTCCCTGAATTGCTTATTGCTCTACCTTTCTCGCAGTGATCATGTTATCACTTTCCTTAAATCTCTCTTCAAGGTCAGCAATTGACTCAATCAAGCGGCGTCTGGTAATTTCCATATCCACTATCTTGTTTGCACTTTGAAATTTCACCAAAGCTGTGTCGGCTTCTTTGGCTTTTAGGCGTGCAGCATCTGCTTGTGTTCTCAATGAATTGCGGCCGTTTTCTGCTTTCTGCCGATAAAATGCCAGGTTGTTTTAACGGCCATTTCTCCAAGTGTATTAGCAATATCTCTAGCTAAATCTGCATCCTTTGCCGTCGCACTTAGAACTAAAAAGTTTGATTTTCGATTAACCGTCACCCGACACATGCGTTGAATTGTATCAACCTATAAATCAATATTCAAAATAGTCTTCACTGCCTTACAGTTCTGCGACATAATAATCATACCTTTCACGGTATTTACACTAAAACTACCACCTTCTCGTTTATACTCCTTGTGGAGTAAGTGTGTGCTGGCTGTATAGCTTTCATCATCATTAAACAAAGGGTCGAGAATAAACAAACCAATTAAGGCCATACCCAAAGCTGAGACAGCAGATATCTATAAACGGCGAAGAACTGACTTGCTAAATCTTTTAAAATAGATGGTTTCCTAAAAGTTATCGGCATTTACAGAGTTACGAATGGACTGGCCACTCCCCTTTTTAAGAGGAAACATTTCCCGAAAACCAACTTAATTGCCCGTTTGAGTTGCCGGAAGATTGACTTCTATGTCGTTATCTTTTTTCAACTTGACTGCTGTGCCTGCTTTTGCAGGTCCTCCAATAAGAATTTCGCCACCCAAAAAAGTCAGCTGAATTTAGCACTAATGGTAAAGTACTTTTAGAGCAAAATCTATGCCTATTTAACTGGAAGCTCAGCTTTGACAAGGTTAACCCAGTAGGAGACTCCAGTTACGAGAATTTCATCGTTAAAATCGTAGTGAGGATTGTGCAGCATACAACCACTCGCTCCCGGCCCATTTCCAAGCCATACATAACAACCAGGCTTCTCATTGAGCATCATCCCAAAGTCTTCGCTTGCCAGGCTTGGTGGTAAGTCTAACAAAACCTTTTCATCTGGAACCGTCTGAAGGGCTGCCTGTGTACAAATCTCTGCTGCTTCTACAGTATTTACTGTTGATGGGTAACCGTCTCGATAATTCAGTTCATAAGTGCAATTATTGGACTGACACACTCCTTCGGCCATCTGATGAATTTTTTCAATAATCATCTGCTTAACTTCAGGTTTAAAGGTACGGACTGAGGCGCGAATAACCGCTTCATCTGGAATCACATTATACGCTTCTCCAGCGTGAAATTGGGTAATTGAAATAACGGCTTGATCAAGCGGGTTCATAATACGCGAATGAATTTGCTGCAGAGCATTCACCAGTAAAGTTCCCGTCACCAAAGGATCATTAGTCAAATGCGGCATAGCGGCATGTCCGCCTTTTCCTTTAACGACCAGATCAAAACGATCTGCAGCTGCCATAACCGGCCCCTTGTGAATGGCAATCGCACCGGCTTCTAAACCCGGCCAATTGTGCATACCATAAACTCTTTCTGCAGGGAATTTCTCGAACAAGCCTTCTTCAATCATGACCCCTGCGCCGCCTTCATTTTCTTCTGCAGGCTGGAAAATACAATAAACTGTTCCTGAAAAGCCGCGATGCTTACATAAATACTTTGCTGCTCCAAGCAACATGCTTGTGTGACCATCGTGGCCACAAGCATGCATCTTACCGGCATTTTGAGAACAGTAGTCAAAAGTATTTTTTTCGAGGATGTCCAGCGCATCGAGGTCAGCACGCAGAGCAATAGACTTATCGCTAGGATATTTGCCTTTGATAACTGCGACTATACCGGTGGCGGCCATTTTTGTGTGTAGTTCATCTACACCAAAACTCTGCAGCTTTTCTTCAACAAAAGCTGCAGTGGAAAATTCATTAAACGCAGTTTCTGGATTGGCGTGAATATGGTGGCGCCAACTTTTAAATTCACCAAGCCACTTGGAAAGTTCACCTTTAAGCGACATAAAAATCAGCTGCTCCCATGTTTAAGTGATCGCAGTGGGAATTACCAATCTCCCTGTTCCTCGCCACTTTTTTTCTTGTCTGTATAAATGTTAAAAAAGACCTTTTCAAATGCTCTGACATCGAAGGCGCCATCTCCAAAGTTTTCGCTACTGCCATTCACCTTACCTTCAACAAAAGATTTCAGCTTCAGAGTTAAGCGACCAGCACCATTCGCAAAAAAGCCTTCAACGTCACCGGCATTTCGCCGCGGCTTCTCATAACCTTCTTCGCCAAGCACTATGGAAGATATACGACCAATTGGAATCGTCAAAGGAGCGAAAGGAGTATCGAAGACAACTTTTCCGTCTTTAATTGTTTTTAGCTCGCCGGTAACACTATCTTTATTCACGAACAGGATAGAATCCTTACTCTTGATTTCCTGTTTAGCTGTGTTACCCACTGCACCATTCCACTGATTAACGCGAATGTTCGATAAGCGAATATCACCCTGATGTGAGTAGAAAAGGACACCTGTTCCTTTACCGGCAAAGTTACTCGGGTCGTTGATCTGTTTAACAACTTTGTCGTCAATCAAGATCAGGATACTCTTCTTCTCTTTGTCAGTCCGAATAGAAACTTTAAATTTATCATTTAAACTGCTCAAATTAAATGATCCAAGCTGGTCACTGCCTTCATGGTTGCTGTAACGCTGAACATAGCAATAACGGTTGTTCATAACAAGCTGATAGCAGTTACCACCTGAGCTATGAACTCTATCTGTATAAAAATGTACCTGGAAGTTTAAACGGCTCTTCCATGAAATAGTAAATTCAAGGTTGGACTTATCTGGTAGTTTAACGTCTTTACCGACACCGCCATACTGGCGCGTATTGTAAAGGTAGTCATCTTTAAAAGACCAGCTACCGCGATTAGCGACTTGCCATTCATCCAGACTATTTGGACCTTCAAAGATGGCTTTACTTTCTCCACCACCTGAGTGGATTGCCTGAATCATCGGACGTTCGATCTGCAGCTTGCCGGCATACCAAGTATCGAGTACAAGGTAATCTTCGTTCAATTGATCAATCAAACCGAAAAGTTTGTCGCCATTGGTCAGAGTGATATCCGTCACACCTGATCTGCGCAGGCTGACTGGAATATGGCCAAAGGAAAGTTTATCGAGATTATCCGGTCTGAAAACAATTTCTGATTTCGCTTCAGAGTGTGACCACTTCAGGCCTTCTTCTGTAATCGATACAAGACTGCCTTTGAAGTAATCTCCGCTTATAAATTTTAAATCATCTGCTTTAGCGCGCTTAGCCTCGCCATCTTCCTGAGGACCGGCAACTTCTATAACATTTTTAACTTCACTCTTTTCTGCTTCATTAATTTCCAGCTGCGCAATCAGGGAACCACTGATTAACAGGGCTGAGGTGAACGCAAGTATTTTTTCCGATAACATATTCTACCTCTCTTTATCGTTCGTAAATTGGCAAAAATCTATAATTCAAAGCCAACGACAACAACGCTGTTGACGTTGAAAAAACTACACCGTGGCTACCACTCCAGGATCCATTTGGTGCCTGCCTGGAAGTTAACGCCTTTATATTGATTTTATTCCATTTTTTCCACTGTTCAATATCTGACTGAAAAAGAGCCTGCGGCATGTAGTACAGATAGTAGTAATAATAATGATCTGAGTCGTAACCTCTTCCCTTTAAATAAGCAAGAGCATCTTTCCAAACCCGTGACTTCTTTTTCTTTCCTAAAGCGTAAACTAACGTTCCTATCGCTGTTCTTGGTGTATTCGAACCACCTGGACTTGTGTAACCAAACCCTCCATCTGTACTTTGACATCTTTTATAGTAATACATCCCTTTGTCCAGAGCTGATTGCGGAACACCGATTCCGGCATTTCTAGCAGCAAACAAAGCAACCATACAAGCTCCTGCTGCAGTCGTATCGGCATCTCTTCCCGAAGGGCTGTAACGCCAGGAATTAAAAGGATTACGTGCTTGAGAAGATAACAGCAACTTTACAGCTTTTTCAAGAGCCGGGCCGATTTTTGGATCATTTACAGCACCATAAACTTCCGCTAAAGCCAACGCTGCAAAACCATGATTATACATAGAAGAGCCGATCATGCCGGTACTGCTATTCTGTTGCTTAAGAATATAATCGATCGCTTTTTTTACAGTCGAAGCATATGGCCCGTAGTTAGGGTCTTCACCATGAGCGAGGAGTGCCAATATAGCCAGACCGACAACACCGGGTTCTCGCGAGTAGTAGTCGCTGCCCCAGGTTCCATTTGGTTGTTGATTCTTTACAAGATAGTTGAGCCCCTTTTTATACATACGCTCCACTTCAGGAGGTACCGGCTCGCCAATGGTTTTACCAAACACCTGAGCTTGAGCTGTGCTGACTGTAAGAAAGGTCATAGATATAAATAATAGTATTTTACTCAAGGCTCTTCTCCACTTCTTTATAGTAGGACTCCAAGGCTTCCCGGAACTCCACAGGAACCTCTTCCATAGATACTCCGCTGTGTTTATCCGGATTTCTGTCCGCAAGTTTTTCGCCATCTCCTGAACCTTTGACCTCTGTTGGTACAGATGCCTGGCCGCCTTGATTGCTGCCACCAGATTGATTTCCTCCGGATGAACGACCCTGCTGCATCATTTGTTGCATCATCGACATCATCGACGAGCTGCTGCCACCACCTTGATTAGAGGCTTCAAATATAGCAATCATAAGTTCCACAGCGGCGGCCTCTGAAGCTAAAGTGCTCTTGCCAGTATCAAATTTACGTAAGCGTCTTTCGGCTTCATCCATGGCATTTTCGGCGTCATCCATCAACTTGGTGACTTTTGACTCTTTGAGCTTTTCGCGGATCTCTTTAAGTTTATCGATATTTTCTTTCTGACGATCCGCTAAAGAAGTCGCTGCCTTTTCGTGTTTTTCTTTCTTGGCAGTTTTATCTTCTTCCGAAAGTTCTTCTTTGGTATTTCTCTGCCATTCCAAAAACTTGGTTTCGCTGTGAATATCCTGTTCCTCTTCAATCACCCGGATAATGGCCAACAGCATCTCCATATTTTGTTCCTGGTTCTGCTGTTCGTTTTGATCCTGATTCTGATTTTCATCGTCTTTCGGTTTGGGATCAAGCATTTCAGACCATTCCTTAAACTGCTTGGCCCATTTCTGAGCAGGTTTAATACTGGCACTGGCCTTATTCAGCTCTATGAGATAAGCCAATTCTTTCAGCTCATCATTCACATTCTTCTTATCCATGTCATCGGTAACTTCACGGTACTTTTCTATTTTAGTCCGTGCATAGAAGCTACTGATTTCCTGTTTTATAAGGCCTATATCGACATTGATTTCTTTCTTTTGAAGAATCAAAACTTTGTCATTTAAACGCTTCAGTTCATCCGGCAGGTTTTCAAAACTTAGTCCCACAGATTGAACAAACAACTTCTGCAATAGACCGGCAACCTGAGCTTCTTTCTTGGACATATTTCGCAAGCGGGCAGCAAAGTTTCGCAGGGTCGCTTTCTTCATATTTTCATCGAAATCTTTCGATAAACGGCGCAACTTACGCATAACTTCCTGCTGCTTTTGAATGGCTCCTTTTAGCCCTTCTATACGTAGACCTGAATTGGCACTTTCTTCCTGACTTGCTTGTGCTAAGCCATCTTGAATTTCAGCCATCTCATTTTCAGCCAGCTCATTCAGTTCATCGAGCATCTCTGTCCATTCACGCAACTGATCTTCACCAAACTCATCATTTTTCAAAGCCTCTTCGACTAACTGCATGCCTTCATCAATCATCTGCTCTAAACGCTTAGCATTGGCTTTTTCAGCTGCCAAAGATTCTTCCAAAGCATCCTGACCTTCTTGAGAGTTTAAGTCGTCCAACTCCATATCAGCCATCTGCAGATTCTTCTGTAAGTTCTCGTCTTCCTGCATACCTATGCCCTCGAGCTTTGAACCCAACGAATCAAAGCGATCCTGAATAAGCTTGGCATGTTCTTCTTTACTCAAAACGAATATTTTGTAATCTGCCGAAATAGAGTCTTTTCTTCCTGGCAGGTAATCATTAGTTAAAGCGCAAACTTTTACCACGCTTCCCTCTGGGATATCCAGTTGCGATGGCGCAAAAATAAACTCGCCGGAAACACTCCTCTGGTCAGGTCCACCTTTCTTAATCAGATGGTTGAATGTCTTTGAAAAATTCTCATTTGTCGGCGATTGGACTTCATAGTTTATCTTAAGGTATTTCACCCCAAAGTTATCAGTCGCATTCATCGGCAATGGGATATTTTCTGAAACCAACAGAGCAAAAGCCCGACTGACATTTTCAAATTCCACCTGAGGCGCTGCATCCTCTACAGTTTGAATCTGTAAGCTAAATGGTTCTTTCTCTTTAAAGCCATATTCGTCCTGCCAGGTAATGTAAAATTTATCTTCATTCTCAACTTTTATGGCGCGACTGCTGAATTTATCTCCAGAGACAGATCCAGTCAGAGATTTTCCAGAAGACTGATACTTTTTGAAAATATCAGTTAGTAGCTGCTTGCGTTCTTCAAGCGGAGCTTTCATCACTTCTGCAACTTCCTTTAAAGTTGGCTGGTAAATACCGACTGAAGCAAGAGCATTGCTACTAATACCCTTGATCGTCAGTTCACTACCCTGAATCAATTCCAAAGAATTACCGGAAAGTTCGAGAGCCAAATCTTTATGCTGTAAATAATCTGGCATTTTGACATGCGCTTGAAGCTCGGTTATGGCTGGCCTGTGTACTGGAATAATTTTGACTTTTCTCACACAGTCAAATGCAAAGACATACAAAACTGTTTCTGCTGTTTGTCCCGGAAACAGAAGAGTCGTTTTGCCATTTACAAGCGAAGTACGCTGCTCTGGTAAACCGAGGAAATTCCAGCTTATCGCCTCCGGCTTCATTTTTGATTCCGGTTTCAAGTTTATTTCCAACTCAAAGGCTTCACCATGAAGAACGATCATTTCTTCAGGAAGATCATTCAACTGAACAAAGGTATATCTTTCTGTCTGACTGAATGGATTTAACCAACGCTGAACAGAACTTAATAAGGCCTGATTATCTAGACTCGAAAAAACAATAATCATGAGAACAGCAAGGCCAAATAAACGACTGTATTTATTTCGCTGGTCAGTGTGTACAGAAGCGCCAAAGTCTAATTCTGAAGTTCCCTGTGCAACTTGAGCAACAGCTGCTCGGCACAGCTCGGGCGATATATTATCCGGTCTGGTGCTTTCATCAGATAACTCAACCGCCCCTTGCAAAGAATCCCCCAATTGAGGGTAATGCTTTTGCACTAAATCAATAATTTTAAAGGGCGAATCTGTATAAGCTTTACGCTTCTTCAAATGCACGACAACATAAGAAATAAAGCTTACGAGTGTTACAGAAAGAAGTATTAGTCTAACAGCCGGTGCAGTATCCCATAGCCTGTCCGAAAGATACATTATGACCAAGGAGCAAAGGAAAATCGATAGACTGATTAAGGATGTAGAAGTCGACTCTACAGCTAACCAACGCTTCTCAACTTTGTGTAACTTTTGTGCCAGTTCATCCGGCAAGTTCATTTTATCCAGTTTCACAATTTCCTCCTCACACCAGGCCCATCTTTTTACGCGTCACCCAGTACAAACCGGCAAGTGCTACAATTATAGCACCCCACCACCATTGATTCCAAATTCGCAAGCGCAGCTCACGTGGCTTGTCTTCCGGTAATTGTTCGATCAAAGAAACCACTTCGCCCATCTTACTGACATCGTGAAAGGCCCCATTTGAAATACGGGCAATATCTTTCAAAGCATCAAAATTGGCCGGCTTACCAACCTTCTCAACTGTCTCTCCAGAGACCAGTAAAGTCGTTTCAAAGGTAACCATCTTGTCTTTTGAACCAATCTTAACCTCATAAGTTCCAGACTCTTCAGCTTCAAATTCGCCTTTATAAAGACCCCAGCCGCCATCTTCTTCCTTCATTTGGAACTGATGTTCACTCTTATCTGGTCCAATTATACTGCAGATAATTTCGCCATCGTTTTTGGGAAAACCGGCCTTATCCAAAATAGTCGCCTGAAGACTGACTTTATCGCCTTTTGTAATACGCATTGGATTATAAAACAAACGCACCTGTTTGGAGTAAGACATGTGACGTTTATTGGCCATCCAACGAACAACCTGTCCCCAAAAACGATAGTGATACTTGTCTTCGACACCTTTACGCCAGCGCCAGGCATTGTCCGTTCCAAGGAAAAGAGTGTTACCATTGCCATAAGGGCGGGTAACCAAAAGAGGAATACGGCCCCACTCATTACGCAAACTGCTGTGAACTGCCAAAACACTAGAACCGACTTTGGCCTTCTTCACTGCTGTGTTCCAGTAAAAGCCCGGAAGCTGCTTCCATAAAGCTGTGTTACTTGAAGGGGTATCGCTTAGTAAAGTCAATAAGTGATCACGGCCTTCCGTTGTCAGAAGCAACTTAGATTCAACCTGGAAAGCTTTTCCGTAAGGCGACTTTTCATCGTAAATAACCGGAATCAAATCTTCTAAAGCCGTATCTAACATTGTCAAATGATGACCACTGGTTCCCGGCATGAAGACAACTCCACTGCCCTGTTTTTCTACAAGAGCACGAATCATTTCGTAGTGTTCTTTTTTGAGCTGCTTTTGACGGGTTCCTATATCTCCTAAAAAGATGACATCGTATGAAGACAACTCTTCACGACTTTCTGGAAATGCCGTTAAGTAGCCTTCGCCATCACCTTGCTTCATATCTATCTGGTGCATCAGCAAAGTATGAACCGTAACTCCCGGATCACGCATAAGAGCGTTCCTCAAGTAGCGATACTCCCAACGGGGCAAAGTATCAACCACTAAAACCTTTAGCTGCTCCTGACGGACATTGATCGAAAAGACTTTTTTGTTATTGAGCTTATTGATCTCTTCCTCATACTCAGGGACCGAGATTTCAAAGTCGTACTTACCTTCAAACTTCGGCTGCCAGACAATTGAATCACTGACTAATTGACCGGCTGGAATCCTTAAAGTTTTATTCAAACGTACCAAACGAGAATTTTTAAGTGTAACGGTGATTGCCAAATCGCGATTCAGATAATTTCGAATGCTAAATGGAATTAGGATTTTTTCATTCACCAAACCAAAAGTCGGAGCATCGACTTTTTCGATTACCAGATCTGGAAGGTACTGATCACGGCCACTGGAAAGAGTAAATACCGGAACTCCTTTTGAGCGATATTTTATAGCAGCATCGAGAGGGTTAGCGCCTTCATTCCATGAACCGTCTGAAATTAAAATTACAGAACGCAGCTTCTCCGAGTTATCTAAAGTCGTCATCAGTGAAGAACTGATATCTGTTGAGCTGACATTATTCTGATCACCGGCAAAACTTTCAGCAGTCACCTGAAAGCGCTCGGAAAGCTTTTCATGAACTCCTGAATCAAGAATTTCTTTGACCTGCTCATCGCGACTTATTATTTTTGTCTCACTTAAAACATCTTGAGTCTTCATACTGCCAGATACATCGTAGACAATTTTCAACTGAGGCTTTTCTTTGCGTTCTTCTGTTTTAACTATTTCTGGTTCGAACAATGTTCCCAGAATCATAATGACCAGTAACAGGCGCAGTGTCTCAACGATTGTCGTCGAAGTCTTATTTGTCGCATGTCGAACGTTATGTATAAAAAACCACATGAAAAGCCCCACAGTCAGAACTGCCACTATGACATCGAATGACTCAATACTGGTCGTAAATCGATTCATACTGCTTCCTCCCGCTTAAGAGGCTTATTCAAAGTCATGAAAGCTTCGATCACCAGTAAAACCAGCATAAGGACTGCAAATATCGAAAACAGTTCACTCTGGGTTTCACTCCCGGTTTTATCTGAACTTTGATTAAACATAGAAAACTCTAAACCATCGAAGAGATCTTTAATTTTCTCTTCGTCTACCATGGTCATACTGTCTTCAAATGCCGGACGATTCAAAACCAGTATCTCATCACCTCTTTTATAAACTCCTGCATGGAGAGACTTAATAGCCTGACTTTTATCGCCAAGTAAAACTTCCAGTACTTTTCCAGCCTCTTCATAACGACAATTCTCTGTACTGACAGTACTGAACTTTTTTGCTCCATCGCGAACTAAACGATTTAACATGGGAAGTAAAATCGGTCCTTTGTAAAGATCTGACCAATCGGCAGCAACACTGCTGGAGCAATAGTATAAAGAGCCTTTTCCCAATCCATAGCGGCTTAAAAATGGCTGGCCATCTTCATATGCTGCCAACACCTGGCCTGGGTCCTTACTCAGCTGACGAGTTACAATAGACAATTTATTCAAAGGCAAACTTTCTCCCTGTAAAGTATTGGCTAAAGGCCCCTGGAACTCATCCCAACTGGCAACTCTATAATCTTTCTCTGCCCTTTGGACTTCGTCAGGATCAATAAACTTCAGTAGTCTTTTGCCTTTTCTCACAGGTGGAAAGACCAAAAGCTGGCCACCTTTTTCAACGTATTTAAGTAGCTGAGCTTCTTCTTTATCATTTATGTCCTGATTATCCAGAATCACCAAAGAATACTGCCGGACATTTTTACCAGCTACCTGATTTTTATCCACCACATGAGCCTGACTTTGCTGTCCTCTTGGCGGTGCCGCCGCAAGACTCAAAAGCTTGGCATATTTCTGTTGCGAAACAATTGCGGTTTTTACATCAACACCCGGTCCATAGGCAAAATAACTTATGTTATCTCCTGGCTGACGGTCTTCTGGTAACCTAAAAAAACCATAGCCTCCTGTATCTCCTTCAGGCAATTTAAATTTGTGCTCAAACAAAAGAGACTCTTGTGTTATTTTGATCCGTCGGGCTGTTTCTGAACCGTTCATATTCACAGTAATCTGAACCGTTTCCGGACCTGTGTAAGAACGACTTAACTGAATAGAGGCGAGAAGTTTAGATTTACCGGATTCTTGAAAGCGCCGGACACTTTTAACACTTATCGAAATATTTTTTGCCGGTTGGTGACTTAAACCAAGAACTCTGAAAGAGGCCTGGCTCTTCAACTTTTTAAAATCGGCATTTAAAGTCTGCCAATCCTCACTCCCCGGCTGCCAACTCGACATTTGTAAATCACTGGTCAACCAAATTTCACAATTACCCGGATTGGCTGTCTCGATATATTGATAAGCAGTCTTCAGCATGTCTTTCATGCTGACGCCACCATCGGTCACTCCAAAAAGAACCTGATCTTCCAGCCTGGCCAGATCATCGATAATCATAGCTTTTGAAGACCCACTGTCGATCACTACAAATTTTGTTCCAGCTGGCATCTTCTCAGCCGATTGGCGCACCATTTTTACTGCTCTTTGCACTTTATTCACCTGACCGGACTCATCATAAGTCGACATACTTGAAGAGCGATCGAGCAAAACAATAACTGTATCTGAACTGCCACTTAAAGCCCAGCCTAACCAGCCGCCACTCAAAGGTCGCGCTAAAGTGAATGCCAGAAAAAGTAGCGCCAGGCAACGACAAGCTAAAATCAACCATTCGCGAATCCGGGCAAACTTCGTCGAACTGCGTTTAGCTTTAAAAAGAAAATCCATTGCCGCCCATTTAATCGGCGTATAACGCATGCGATTTATCAGGTGAATAATAATCGGCAGTAGAATAAACGGCACAAAAAGCCAAAATAAAAGTGGTTCGATAAACGTCATTTTTTGGCTCCCCGAATCCTATCCAGAAGGAATGTTGAAAGTATGCCTTCAGCACCTTTGCCCGGGACTGCTAAATGATACTCAACATTGTGAGATAAACAGCCATCGTGAAAATCTTTGAGGTACTTGTTAAATTCAGTAAGATAACGGTCTTTGATCGAGGCTGGATCCGCAATGAGAGAATCACCACCTTCCATATCTTCAAAACGAACTGGGCGAGAAAGCTCAAACTTCATTTCGGCTTGATCAATCAGGTGAAAAACAGCAACATCGTGTTTTTTAAAGTGCAAGTGTGAAAAGCAATCGATCAACTTATCGACATCTGAATAAAAATCAGAGAATATAATCACCAGAGCACGGCGACGAATCTTGCCGGCGAGATTATGCAAAGTCGTAATAAGATCTGTCTGACCATTTGGCTTCAAATCATTAAGAGTTTCGTATATGGCATAAAGATGTTTTGGACTTGTTCGCGGTGGTAAGTCTTTTATCATTTCATCATTAAAAGCCTGGAGGCCAACAGAGTCTCCCTGTTGGACGAGAAGCTGTGCCAAAGTAGCAATGAGTTTTTGCGCAAACTGAAATTTTGTACCATCGTCTCCTGCAAAGCCCATAGAACCACTACAGTCAAAAACCATGTAAGTTCTAAGATTGGTATCGGCTTCAAATTCTTTGACAAAGTGGCGTTCTGTCCGCGCAAAAACGCGCCAGTCGATATTGCGGATATCATCACCCTGAACATACTTTCTGTACTGAGAGAACTCCACACTCGAACCACGGTGCGGACTTTTGTGGCGACCGGCAAAACCGCCCTCCATAAAGCGACGCGCTTCAACTGTCAAACGTCCTAATTTCGCTAACAGATCAGGGTCAAGGAAATCTCTTTGCTTGATCTCTTTCACTAGTTACTGCCACTGACTTCCCGAACCAAACGACGTACGACTTCACTGGCCGTTATGCCTTCACTTTCTGCTTGGAATGTCAATTGTAACCTGTGAACTAAAACTTCTTCAGTGACGGCATTTATATCTTCCATACGGACCATGTAACTACCGTTAAGAGCTGAGTGAGTTTTTGCGCCAAGAATAAGATACTGCACCGCACGTGGACCAGCACCCCAGTTGATCAGGCTGTTGACCCAATCCGGTGCACCTTCACCCGGACGAGAGAAACGCACTAAATTTACAACATACTCATAAATGTGATCCGGAACCGGAATGCGACGAACAAGTTGTTGGAAGTTCATAATCTGTTCAGCAGTAATGACTGACTCTAGTTCGGGCCTATCACCACCTGTCGTCTTCTTAGCAACATTCAATTCGTTTTCTTTAGATGGATAACCGACTTCAATGAAGAACATAAAACGGTCAAGCTGAGCTTCTGGAAGCGGGTATGTACCTTCCTGTTCAATCGGGTTTTGTGTCGCTAAGACAAAAAATGGCAAAGGAAGATCGTGAGTCCGACCAACAACTGTCACTTTGTGTTCCTGCATGGCTTCAAGTAAAGCCGCCTGAGTTTTAGCTGATGTCCTGTTGATCTCATCCGCAAGAACGATATTTGAGAATACTGGGCCTTTAACAAAGTGAAATTCACGACGGCCGGTTTCAGTTTCCTGAAGGATATCTGTACCCGTAATATCCGATGGCATAAGGTCTGGAGTAAACTGAATTCTGCTGAAATCAAGGTGCATCGTTTTTGCCAGAGATTGAACCATCAAAGTTTTTGCCAATCCAGGAACACCCATCAACAATCCGTGACCTTGTGCAAAAATACAAATTAACAATTTTTCGATTACATCTTCCTGGCCGTGAATGACCTTTTTCATCTCTGCGGTGATTTTATCGTAGGTGGCTTTCAACTCGTCAATAGCTTTGACATCATCCTGATTGGCAGCATCTGACATTCCCGGAATCCTCGTGTTCGATTTTAAATTCTTCTATTTAGCAGTGTATCTCTGTCCAGAATTTGAACTCAACTGCTATAAATGGATTAACGCTCAAGTAAATGTATTCACAACGCAACTTAAATACCAGAGTCACGTAGAAATATTAAGTTCCTTTAATTCAATCCTATTTCAGCTCTAAATTTATTATGCAGAGATTCCGGAACCCTCGCAAGAAACTTACTCCTTGTCGCTGAGATAATTAACAATATCTTAAATTTTACCCGAACAACTTACAGCTTACCCAGTGAATTCTGCATTTCCTGAGCTCACAACTTACCACTATCAAAACATATCCAAATGACATAATCTCCGCCCCAAGCTGAGCATCTACAAAATTAGCCATTAATATCTTATCTCTGGATAAGAGCAAAAAATATATAACTCATCCTTGACCAAACGCTAAAACTCCAAAAATACCCTATAAACCACTCTCTACAAAAGTTTGAGTACAGGCTTTTAAAATCGACTTTAAAAAGATTTTTTTGGCGTAAGAAATGAGTTTCTTTTTCGAAGTAATTAACATCTAAGGACAAACCATTTTAAAATGACTAAAAAAGCAACAACCGCTGTTGGAATCCATAACTTCACATTGATTGAGTTATTGGTCTCCATAGCCATAATTGGCATTCTTACCTCAATAACTCTACCAGCAATCTCTAAAGCCAGAGAAGAAGGCAAACGCGCCTTTTGTAAAAATAACCTTAAGCAAAACGGCTATGCCATAAATATTTATGCCGATGACTGTAACGGGTTTTTACCAGAGAGAACCGGCAATTGGTGTACCACCATGTCTACTCGAAAAAAAGGGAATCTTATGATAGGCAAAGTTGCGAAAATGTACGATACCATCGAAACCTTCTTCTGTCCCAGTGTTCCAGATAGAAACATTGGCAATAGTCGGGGGCGCAATTTTTCCTATGAGTACAATGCGCCTAGATTTGAACAGGGGCGCTTTAGTAACGCAGGTTATGCTTATCGAAAATTCAACGATCAAAGTATGTACACCTTAAATGAACTCAACAGCGACTATGCCATAGTCTCAGACCTCTTTATGCTTTTTAAAGGTGAACGCTTTCCTCTCATCACCCATGGTCCGGACGGCTTCAATGTTCTCTATGCTGACAGCAGTGTTGTCTGGGTTAGAGATAGAGCCCAATTTGGCTCATCGGCTCGAGGTCGGGCTGTAAGCATCCGCCACAATGACCCGGCTATATGGAATGCTCTTTTTGATCGCTGAAAGCGATATTTAAAAGGATTCTTAACACTTCACATTCACTTATTCTACTTGAGTCTTTATGCTAAAGCCCAAGAAGGATAAGGTACATAAATGGCGGAAGAATGTAAAGTTTGTGATTCGAAACTAACCGGCCATGAATCCGAGTACCCGAATTGTGGCTCAAAGCTCAACTTCACCCTGAGCGTGGAAGTGACTGAAATCGCAAATCCTGAAGCCACCGAACTGGATGCCACTCTGGAGGCAGTTAATCCAACTGTAAGCGACGAAAAAACCGTCATTGCCACACCTGAGTTTGCCAAATCTCGAGCTTTAAAGCCAGGTGATTCTCTTCTGAATATGCCAATAGGCGGTTGTGTATCAACAAACAAATTGGCAAAGGTGGTATGGTCTGTGTATACCTTGCCCAAGACATAACCCTCGACATTCCAGTCGCAATAAAATTACTTCATAAAGGTTTTGCTGAACGCTGACCTGAAGTCGTCGAACGCTTTCTCAAATAAGCCCGTGTTGTCGCCAGACTTAAGCATCCGAACATCGTCACAGCTTACAATGCCGGATATGAAAATGACTTGTACTTTATGGTTATGGAATATGTCGAAAGTAAAAACCTCGCAGAAGTCCTTTCGAACCCATTTAATCTCCCCATGCATGAGGCCCTGAAGTTAATTCAACAAATCTCCCTGGCTTTAGAATATGCTCACGAAAATGGTATCATTCACCGAGATTTGAGGCCAGGGAACATTTTTCTGGATAAACAAGGAAATGCCCAAGTTGAAGACCTGGGGCTCGCTAAAGATCTCAACGAAGATCAAAGTATGACCAACACCATGTCATCTATGGGCACTCCTTATTACATATCTCCAGAGCAGGCAATCAGCTCCAAAAATGTTGATCACCGCGCCGACATCTATTCTCTCGGTTGTACCTTCTTCAGAATTTTTTGCGGTACCGTTCCATTTAAAGGGCGCAATAGTTTCGATAGCGTTAACAAACACCTGAATGAGCCTGTTCCAGATCCCAAGAAGAGTAATCTTGAAATGCCTAACGAGCTCTCAAATATGATTCAGAAAATAATGCAAAAGGAAGTTGAGAGCCGCTACCAGTCAATGTCTGAAATTTCTCAGGAAATCTCTCCCCTTCAAAACAACCTCAGTGAGAGTAAACTGAATGCTATTGCGAATCAGGTAAAAGAACAGACTGCTAACTTTGGATTAAAAATAGTCGTCGCCTTACTGGCTGTAGTCGCTACAATTCTAATAATTGCTAATTTTAAGAAATCTGAAGATTCGGTAAATAACGAAAAAAATTCAAATTCTTTAGCTCCAGCGGTAGTCTTTAAGACAACACAAGCAGCCAAGGCCGGGGGACAATTTTTTATCTCCGGGAAACATTATGAAACACTCCTTACTCAAGATGATAATCTCATCGGCATTCACCTCAACTCTTCCGCCTTGCTTAAAAGGTGCTCGCGAAACCTATAATCAGAAGTTGAACAAAACACCTGCGGAGCAATGGCAGGTATAAGCACTGAGCACCCTGAATTTGCCCCGGCTTTTAACTTCGCCGAACTTGCCTGGAACAAGTATCCTTGATCGCAGACTTTTTATAAGAAAAACCAGGAACACACTTACCTCGAAAAATTTAAAGAGCTGAATGGAAAAGGCCAGTTTCTTAAGTACTTCATAAATAAACAAATTGCCGAAGATTTCCCTAACAAAGCCTTCAATCGACTTGATGTACTAACGGCAAAAAGCTACAGTTACAACAACCAATCAGGCTTCAACTCATAGCTCCCTCCGCACCAAACAATCCATCAGTTATCATCGGTGGCAATTCAACAAAAAGCACATGCTGCAAATAAATGTTTCGATACTTGAGTATCAGCATACTCGCAAAATTTTTTACGCATTTCAACAAGAAGGCCCTTTCAAAGATACTGGAAACCTGACGACTAACTCTTTAAACCCTAACCCTCTTTTTCACATAGAGGATCATGATAAAGCGGCAGACATCTTAATCAAATATGAAGACGCCAAAGGATATACAAATGGCCCATTTAAGTTCCTCTTTGATATTACAAAAGAAAAAATTTCGACAACCAAAAGTATTCTTAACCACAATAAAAATAGTTGGATAATGTATCGAAATTTCGACAACAGATTGTTAGTCTATTTTACATCCATACTGACTTACGCTAAAAGCAATCCATTACTCACTAAATCACAATAGATTAGATAAAACATTCCCTTTTGATGAGCAAAACCCCTATGAAAGCGTCTACATAGATATCCCTAAGACTACAGAGAAAATTTTCATCCAAATAGAGTTTAAAGACAGCTCAAAAAATGAGATCGTAGAATATAAAAAGCCACAGAATTTTTAAACTTTTACGCTGAACACAGTCAACTCTCACCTGCTTACTCCTATAGATACATCAGAAGAAAATGACAATTGGTGGGTTGAATCATTTTCTTACCTTTTTGAATATTTCGGTCAACTAACTGACTGAATTGTCGTATAAGAGAAAAATTAGTCCGACTTCAATCAGAGATTGATTCGGCAAAAATTTACTAATGGTGTGTAATTTATGAGATTTTTAAATAAGCTTCTGGTTGTTTTGTGCCTGCTCCTTGGCCCCCAAATCACAGCCCTGGAAAAACCTGGTCTTCAGCTTCTCGAAAAGTACTGCTTTGACTGTCATTCCGATGGCGTCGATAAAGGCAATTTTGAATTTGATAAATTGCTAAAACTCGATCCGAAATCCGCCGCCAGCAAAAATACCTGGCACAAGGTTTGGGATGTTATTGAAGAACATCAAATGCCTCCTGCCAACAAAAAGAAACAGCCCACTCAAGAAGAGCGTGAAACAATGATGATCACTCTTGAACAAAAGATCTTCTCAATTGAGCGTTCACAAAAGTATGCTGGTGAGATTGAGCTCGTTCGCATGAGTAACGAACAATACGTCAATACAGTGAAAGACTTTACAGGGACTTGGGCAAACCTGAGTAATAGAATGCCACTTGACCCAACCAGTGGAAGTTTTAACAATGTTTCATCAACGCTGAACATTTCGCCACTTCTCTTTGAAATTTATGCAAAATTGGCGGATGAAATTTCCGAAGCGATGTTCTCCGACACTTCCAGGGATCGAGGAGCAAAGGGACGCGGCAAACAGATACTCAAAATGACAGGAGATGGCAAAGACATTCAGAAAACTATTCAGGCTCTGAGAAAGCTTTCCCTTCAAGCCTACCGCCGAATTCCTACTGTCGCAGAAGTTCAGAGCATCAAAAAAATCTATGTAGAGCGCAAAAAGATGGCCGGTCACAGAGATGCTCTAAGAGAATGTATAAAATCATTACTTATTTCTCCAAACTTCTTATTCCGAACAGAACTCTTTGGTATAGAGAATACTGAAGGTCAAATCGCTAAACTGGATGAATTCGCCTTAGCTTCAAGGCTCTCATTCTTCTTATGGAATTCCGCTCCGGACACGCATCTTCTCTACGCAGCCTATATCAATAAATTGCGTAAGAATCTTCACGAAGAAGTTCAAAGAATGATCCAGAATCAACGCTTTAAACATTCTATCAGCTCCTTTGGTCAGCACTGGTTGGGTATTCAGTATTTGCAAAATAATCTTCCAAGCCGACGAATCATTAAAAACTTTGAACAAGTTCATTTAAGGCAAATGCAGCAAGAGACAGATGAATTTCTGACCTACATTTTTCAAAATAACAAACCGATTAATGAAATCTTCAGTTCCCAAGAGACATTTGTCGATAAAAGGCTGGCCAGCCTCTATGGAGTCCCGGCTCCAAAGGTAAATTATGGATTTGGCAAAGTCACTATGCCGGCAAAAAGCAATCGTCGCGGTATTCTGACTATGCCAAGCGTACTTATCGTCACTTCGGACCCAAACCGTACTTCTCCAGTAAAGCGCGGCACATGGATTTTAGAAAACCTCCTGGGCATGCCGCCACCACCTGCTCCTGCAGATGTCGATGTTTCAGAGTTTAACAAAAAAAAACCAGGTGAGAAAAAGCTTACCTTCCGCCAGAAACTTGAAAAACATCGTGACAACAAAGCTTGTGCTTCCTGCCATGACATGATGGACCCGCTTGGCTTTGCCATGGAAAATTTCGACGCCGTTGGCCGTTGGAGGACTCAAGATAAAGGTAAAGCAATCGATAGTACCACTGAATGGCGTGGTCATAAAATTAATAAGTTTGATGACCTCTACCAATTGATGATTGGCGAATACCGCACCGAATTTATCAGCTGCTTCACCGAAAAACTTATGAGCTTCGCCCTCGGTCGTGGGCTCGAAATTCAGGATCGCATAACGACTCAGAGAATTGTTGAAAAAGTTGATAAGCCAGACAGTCGCTTTCACGATGTCTTCATGGCTCTCATTCAGAGTACTCCATTTCAATACAGACTTTTACCCCAGGAGACTGCAGCTAAATGAAAAATTTTGATTCATACATAAAAAATGACTTTAATCGCCGCTCTTTCCTCAAGGGAGCCGGTGTTTCACTATTGCTTCCACAGATGGCATCATTTGCAGGAGACAAAGCTTATGAAGCGCCTACTCGCATGGCTTTTCTTCACGTTCCAAATGGCAAGATCATGAATAAGTGGAAGCCAAAGAGTTATGGAAGGAAGTATGAAATAACTCAAACTCTTGAACCGTTGGCAAAGTTTAAAAATGACATACAGGTCATCTCTGGCCTTAAACATCACCACGCTCAATCAAATGGCGATGGCGGTGGTGATCATGCCAGAGCGCAAGGAACATTTCTCACCGGCACACAGGTTTATAAATCGACTAAAGAAGCGAAAAACAGTATATCAGTCGACCAGGTTGCGGCACAAAGAGCCGGGAAACAAACTTACCTGCCTTCACTCGAACTTTCGACAAATAAAGGCCGTCTTTCAGGAGCCTGTGACATCGGTTACAGTTGTATGTACCAGTTTAACCTGGCCTGGAAAAATGAAACTGAACCTGTCATGCCGGAGTCCTCTCCTGCAGCAGCATTCAAACGCATGTTCACTGCTTGGGATCCTAAAAAACCCAATAAAGGTCAAGCTTCACAGAGTGACAAGAGCGTCCTGGACTTCCTGAATAACTCAGCTAAAAGCATCAAGAAAAAATTGGCAAAAGAAGACATCGATAAACTCGATCAGTACTTCACCAACTTGCGCGAATTTGAGCGTAAAGCACTGACGCCAAAACCAAAAGTCAAAACTGGCCAGCTCATGCGCGATTTCTCAACTGACCCCAAAAGCTATAAAGACAAGATTGAAGCTCACATGGATCTTATGGCCTTGGCATGGGAAGTAGATGCAACACGTATTTGTACTATGATTGTTGCCGATGAAGGCAGTAACCAAAACTTTCCTGAATTGGGAATTGAAGGCGGTCACCACAGTATAAGTCATCATCAAAACGATCCTGCAAAAATTACTCAGCTCGAGAAAATCGATTTATTCTATACTTCACGCCTGGCTCATTTTCTTAAGAGACTGGATGAAAGAACAGTTAGCGGTAAATCACTTCTACAGCAATCAATGGTCCTTTATGGCTGTGCTACAAGCGATGGTAACAAACATACTCATCACGATCTCCCAGTACTGTTAGCAGGTCATGCAAATGGCAAACTGACTCCAGGCTTCCACAGAAAATACGACGATACACCTATGTGTAATCTCTTTGTAAATATGTTGGATGTTTTCGGAACGCCAGTGAAAAACTTTGGCGATAGCAACGGACGCTTAGCAAAAATTTAGCAGCTTAACTATCCAAAGCCAAAACTCCGGATAGCCCTCTCTATTTCTTGGGCAGTTCATACCTGTAGACTGCGTCCTTTTGATTTACCCACTCTGCATCTATATACGATTGAGCTACGGTCCAGATTATTGATACCGGCCAAGTCGCCCACTTGTCAATTGAAACAAAACAAACCATATCTTTCTGTTGTCCAGATGGCCTATTTTCACCTCCTGCAACATAAGGTAGGAGAGCTATAATACCGCTTTCTCCGGACTCTGTACTTCTTCAAAATTATCTGTATTATTAACTTTCATTTAACAATGATCCCATAAATAGACAAGAATTAGTCTATAGAATGGACGCTGGCTTCCATTCCATTATTTTATTTCGACCAAAAAACAAAAACGAAATGATATAAAGCCAACGAAATATAAAATTTAGTATCTTAAAGCAAGTATGCGAACACATTCCACCTAACTTAGTGCCTAAACTTTCTAAGAAATATGACGTCGCCAGCCGCAGCTTTTCACCTTAGAGCCATCTTGTATCACTAATTCATTGTCAACTCTTTACAGTGTTAGTCTGAATGATATTTGTGACTGCCTCCAATACCGTTCCGGCGATTTAATAACAATTCGCGGAGTGAATCCTCCAAGCCATAATGGTCTTTTTTATGCGATTCGCACCCAAAATGGAGATAAGGCAGAAGAGCTTTTCTGGATCGTTTTAAGGTCTTTCCAAGTGCAGTGCCCGGACTTTGGTTTAGGCCGTAATTATTGTGGCTTTCCTCATCGTTTTAGACGCACGATTCATTCAGTTGATTCAACTGCTATTAGCTTGGCAGCTAATTTCTTGATTGGGCTAAGTACCGTCGACATAAAGCCGCAGTAAGATGCAATATGAGATTAGGCCTACAGAGTTTTCTCCCTTCATTTGCAATCGTTAAATCAGCAGGAAGTCACGACTCAATCGAAGCCAAGGAATTATGTGCTGGAGTTAAAGTTGGAGAAATCATTGTCTTTGATAAAGCCTATGTTGACTACAAACACCCAGACTATCTAAATGGTCGCGGTGTTTATTGGGTTAGCCGATCCAAGACAAATATGAAGTATGAAGTTATCGGACAACATACAGCTCCAAAAGGCAATATTATCCGAGATCAACGAATAAAACTTAGTATTAAAAAGTCATTTGAAGGTTATCCCCGGGAGCTCAGATTAGTCGAAGTAAAAGTTATCGTTGATGGCAAAGAAAAGCTTATGAGCTTTATCTCAAATAATTTTGAATGGGCGGCGCAGTCTATTACCGATCTGGACAAATCAAGATGGGCTACAGAAGTCTTTGTTTAAGGAGATAAAGCAAAACCTACAACTCGCAGACTTTCTCGGGTATAATGAGAATGCAGTTAGATGGCAGATCTGGACGGCACTATTGACCTACGTAATCTTGAGATTTATTTCATATCAATCAAAATGGAAAGCATCATTCACAAGGCTGTTCACTGTGATTAGAGAAGTGATGTGGAGTAGGATTGATCTATACTCATTCCTAAAATTTTGTGGGACAGCAAAACATAAAAATCGAATAGTTACCGTACCACAACAGCTCTACTTACCAGGATTCAAATCAATTCGATATGGGTAGATAGAGTAAAAAATAAAATCTTTATGAATAAAATCGTGAAAAACCTGAGCACAGATTAATGTTGAAAAGACATAGAACTTAAAAGTGTGGGACTATTGTACTTTAATTTTACTAATTGTAACCTGCTCTTCAGAACTGAATGAAACACAGCTTTGGTCACAAAATACCAGAATTCAAGTTAAGACGATTGATTACATTTTTTCTCTCCTTTTGTTATTTTATGAAGTTGTTTATGATGCTCAACTTTGAACAAACTAATTAAATATGTAATTAAAATACATGTTTAATAAGACGCACCTTTACTTTAGGGCAGCCAGAACCATATATTAAACATGCAATATAAATACACCTTTAAAAAAGGAAACACACATGAAACTCTGGACAAGCCTCATTGCACTACTATTTATCTTAACTTTCACTGCACAGTCTCAAACTGTCAACAAGATCGAAAACAAACCTACTGCTGTAAAAGAATCACTTTATACGCAAATTGGAGGACAAAAGGCTATTGATGCCGCCGTTGACCTATTTTATAAGAAAGTTTTAGCAGATAAAAAAGTTAACCATTTCTTCGAAGATATAAATATGAAAAGACAGGTAAAAAGGCAGAAGCAATTTTTAAGATCTGTCCTCGGTGGCCCCATTAAATATGAAGGCAAAACCATGGAAAAAGCTCATAAAGGCCTAAACCTCAAAGTAGAACACTTCATGGTTATTGCCGAACATTTACAGGCGACTCTAAATGAACTCAAAGTCGACCCAAAACTCACTTTGCAAGTTATGACTCTCGTAGGCAGCCTCAAAAACAAAGTGATCAATAAGTAACCCTTATCAGAAATCCAATTCCCGTTTCAGGTTTTGGATTTCTTCCACAAGCTTTACTTTTATACGGCTGATATATTTGTAAATAGAATCAGCCTTAACATCTAACTGCTTACTTATGTCATTTGCCTTGAAACCTTTGGCAAAGAGTTCGAAGGCTTCCAATGCTTTAGGGGAAAAATGTTTAGCCACGTTATCCAAAGCTGTATTCGATAAGAAAAGCTCCCACTCTTTTGTCGCAATCTCCTCAACTTCTGGAGTATTGATAGAGTTTAAATAGGACTCCTGAGACTCCTGTTGTGCTTTATCCAGTTTCTTGGCATGGGATTGCTGGCGGCGAATAAAGCTAATAACTTGATTACGCGTTACAGTTGCGACCCACGAACGAAACTTTGCTTTTTTAGGATCATAATTGTAACCGGGAAGATATTTCCAAAGCTCAACAAGAACCTGCTGCAGTACATCCTCAGTATCATCTTCATTGACGCCTTGAGAACGTATAATGACATAGATGTAACGACGGTAAAAACCAATCAGTTCTTCCCAGGCTTTGGCATCACTTTGACTCTTAGCTCTTTCCAGCAAGGTGTAACGCGTTGAGTAAGTCTGATTCATAACACCCCCTGGGAACGCCACCGTCTCGATGGTAAAAATCCTAAGGTTTCACGCAAAGGCGCAAAGACGCAAAGAAAAACCATAGGAACATAGGCAACCCGCCGGTAAATAATCTGGGAACACCGCAGCCATCTCCGGGAAAAGCGCTCCGCCGAAAAAAATGTGTAAAATCTCACGCACAGGCGCAGGGGCGCAGAGATTAGGAAAGCCAAAGTATCACGCAAAAATACAAGGATGAAAGAAAATATGCTGGGAGCGCCGCAATCCCTTGCGGCAAAAAAACCCTGGGAACACCACCATCCCGGTGGTAAAAACCCACTATTCTCCACCATCCCAAACTTCAAAAACATCAACTCTCACTTACTGCTTAAACACATAATTTGCGTTACCTGTGGACTGATCCACTTCTCACGCTTAAAATTACTGTATACTATCCTGAAATCATTTAAAAGTAAACAGCTCACTTTATGGCATCTCAAGAAAGCGATAAGAAAGAAGAAGATTTCTTCGACAGTATGCGCGATACCCTGCGCAATTACTGCTCGATGACACTGAATGACATCAGCGAAGAAGACCTGCAGATGGCCTATCCCATTCAGACTGAGCTAAAACAGCTTTCTGAACGCTACAAAGCCCCATCACTCATTGGTCGTGGCGGCATGAAAGAAATCTTCAAAGTAACCGACCTCAAAGCATCGCAAAGTATTGCCATGGCAAAGCTCAAAAAGGACGCGGGGCGCGAATCTACCGAAAGCTTTCTGAGAGAAGCCAGACTGACGGCCTGTTTACAACACCCAAATATCATCTCCATCTATGGTTTAGGCTTTGATGAAAATGACTCGCCCTACTTCACTATGGAACTTCTTGGCGGTAAAAACCTCCACGTAATCATCAAAGAAAAATCTTTAAGCCAAAATCAACTACTCAATGTTTTTAACAAGATTTGCGATGCCGTAGCCTATGCTCACTCAAGACAAATAATCCACTTGGACTTAAAACCTGATAATATCCAGATCGGAGAATACGGAGAGGTTCACCTGTGTGATTGGGGCCTGGCAAAAATATTGACTGATGATGATGACATGGACATCGATGAAGATCTCGATCCAAATATCCTTAACCATGCTACGATCAATGGCCGTATAAAAGGTAGCCCGGGTTACATGGCTCCAGAGCAGGCGACTCCCTATGGTGATAAAGATACCCGTTCCGACATCTATGCCCTCGGCGCTATTCTCTACACTATTTTCACAGGTCAATCTCCCATTCAGGGGGACACGATCGATACCCTGTTAGAAAAAACTAAAGAAGCTCAAATAATCCCAATTAGTACCTTCCCTGAAGTGCCCAAGAGTATCCAAGCCATAGTCACCAAGAGTCTTTCAAAAGAGAAAAAAGACCGCTACCAAGATGTTCTTGAATTAAAAGCTGACTTAGACAATTTCATCCACGGCTTTGCAACAGCAGCTGAAAATGCCGGCTTTCTTACCCAACTTCAATTACTCATCCTGCGTAACAAAAAGCCCCTTTCAGTGATCGGCCTTATTTTCATTTTCATCGCCATTACTGTCTATACATCCTTCGAGAGAATCAAAACAGAACGCGAACAGGCCGTTACGGCCAAAAATGAAGCTGTGAAACAAAAAAATATTGCCGAAAATAACTTCAAGCTTTTACAGGAAGAGCAAAAAATAAGTAGCGAACTTCGCGATGAAATCAGTTTGTTATTTATAGAAATTGTCGAAAGTCCGGATCTAAGTTCCGCCAGAAGAAAAATTGACCTTCTCAATGAAGGGATTCGCCGCGAAACAAAACAAAAAAAGATCAATGCCATGCTTAAGAAAAAATCAGTTCTGCACTTCGTTATTCAGGAATTTCAACAATCAATTGACTCCTTTAAGCAATGCACCAAAGCCAAAGGGATAGATCACTTAATTAAAGTATCTGAGTGGGCCCTTTCTGTTAAAGGTGAAGCTGATAAACTGACAGAAAAACAAATCGGTGAGCTTATGTGGCAAATTAGCGGAGCTGGCTCTCTTGAGTTAATGAAAGCTTTCTATGCCAAGCATATGCAATTTTATTCTGACAAAAATGCTCTGCCTGAAGATTACTTACAAAGTTCTTCCGTCATGCTGAATGCTTTAAATAACCTTTGGGACAAAAAAGCTGGTTTGAACAAAGTCCATTACAAAGATGGTGTTCTCAAATTACTCCCCAAGAACTATCATACATTTAGACTCGCTGAATATAATCTGAATATATTCAAACCTCTAAAATTTCACACTCTCGACCTAAGCCACACAAGTTTTTTTGAGTTCATCCAACTACGCGGCCTGACTTTTCAAAAACTGATTATCGTTGGCTGCCGAACAAATCCATTCAATAAAAGCCGGATCAACATGCTCAAGGACAACCAAGTCGAAGAAATTATTTTAGACAGCAACTACATCTCTAAAGTCGAAATGGATCTTCTCAAAGACAACTTTAAGATCACAGACGTAAAAAAGTAAACTCCATTTCCTAAATCATTTTCCCCATTCAATTGAGCCCATTTCCAAATAAGTTTAGAATTTTTTAAAAGAGACATCCAAAACTCCAATCAGCACGCGCTCCTAGAGTGTGAGAAATAAAAACTTGTACGTGTCGCTGAGGATTTAAAGAATAAAATTTTAATCTTTCAGAAGGTAGAAAATGAAAAGAATTTTCAACAAACTGTGTGTCTTATTGCTAATCGGTCTGACAGTCAGTGGTTTATCTCAGGATAAACCAAACGTCATTTTGATTATGGCAGATGATCTAGGGTGGGGTGATACCGGCTACAATGGCAATCCCATTATCAAGACACCACATTTAGATAAAATGGCTCAGGAAGGTCTACAGATGAATCGTTTCTACAGCGCTTCTTCAGTCTGCTCTCCTACCCGTTCCAGTTGCTTAACCGGTAGAAATCCTTACAGAACCGGGATTTTTACTGCGAACGTCGGCATTCTAAGACCAGAAGAAATAACCCTTCCTGAAATTCTTAGAGAACAGGGTTACGCAACCGGCCACTTTGGCAAATGGCACCTGGGAACTTTGACGACTAAAGAGAAGGATGCCAACCGAGGTGGTCCGGGAAATACTAAAGAATTTAACCCTCCTAAAATTCACGGTTATGACAATGCTTTTGTAACAGAGTCCAAAGTGCCGACTTATGATCCTATGTGGAAACCAAAGAATTTCGCTGAGGATGAAAGCTTGAAAATTGGCTGGTCATACATAAAAGAAGGTCAGGAAAAAGTTCCTTATGGTACGGCTTACTGGGATATCGATGGCAATAAAGTCACTGATAATCTCGATGGCGATGACAGTAAAGTCATCATGGATCGCGCTATCCCGTTTATTGACCAGGCTGTTGCTGAAAAGAAGCCTTTCATATCAGTAATCTGGTTCCACACTCCACACTGGCCTTGTGTCGCCGGTCCAAAACATCAGGAAATGTTCAAGCAATATCCTCTTGAACGCCGCAATTATGCTGGTTGCGTTACAGCCATGGACGAACAGATTGGCCGCTTGCGTGCTCACCTAAAAGCCATTGGTGCCGATGAAAATACCATGATCTGGTTCTGCTCAGACAACGGTCCTGAATCAAAAGAAAATCCAAACAACGGTTCTGCAGGTCCTCTGCGCGGTAGAAAAAGAGACCTTTACGATGGCGGTGTTCGAGTTCCTGGAGTTATGGTCTGGCCGGCAAAAATCAAACAAAGAATTGAGACAGATGTTCCATGTGTAACCTCTGACTATGTTCCAACTGTTCTTGATGCTCTTGGCATTGATCACCCAAAATCAAACTATACTCTGGATGGTGTCAGCCTTATTCCACTTATGGAAGGTAAAATGACTAAGCGCGAGCAGCTTATCGGCCACATGTTCAACAACCGCATCACCTTCACTGACAATAAGTTCAAACTTGTTTCATATGATGGTGGTAAGACATACCAACTCTACGACATGATAAATGATGTCGCCGAAGCCAAAGATCTTTCCGGCCAATATCCAGAAGTCGTTGCTGAAATGAAAAAGCAGGCTCTGGCTTGGCGCGATTCAACAAAAGCAAGCTTTGAAGGCACCGAGTACGGCAAAGAATCATTTGACCGCATGCAGCAAACATGGCGTGGTCCTGAAGTTTACAAAAACAAACCAAAATCAAATAAGATAAAGAAGAAATAGGTAATTTATGAAGTACGCTCTGATTGCTTTTCTGGCACTGGTTCTTTCGGTGTCCGGACAAGATAAAAAGCCAAACATCATGTTCATCTTTGCAGATGACCTGAATTTTGAAATGCTCAGCTATCTTGGTAAAACTCAAGCCAAAACTCCAAACCTGGACAAATTGGTTCATCAGGGCGCCCACTTTACACATGCCTATAACATGGGTGCCTGGGGTGGTGCTGTTTGTGCGGCCAGCCGTGCGATGCTCAACTCAGGAGCCTATGTTAACCGCGCTCAAAAAGCCATAAATGAAAAGCCGCACTGGTCAGAACTCATGAAAGATGCCGGTTACAAAACTTACATGACTGGCAAATGGCACGTTCCTGGCAACCCTCGCTTCGACATCGTAAAAGACAAGCGTGGCGGTATGCCAAAAGGTTCAGGCTATGACCGTCCAAAAAGTAAAGAGCACTACGAAACCGGTTGGAAACCCTGGGATAAAGCTGAAGGCGGATTCTGGGAAGGTGGCACTCACTGGAGTGAAGTACATGCTAACAACAGTATCGAATTCATCGAGCAGGCTAAGAAAGATGACAAACCATTCTTCATGTACCTGGCTTTCAATGCGACACACGATCCTCGCCAAGCCCCAAAAGACTATGTCGACATGTACCCACTCGACAAAATGGAGCTTCCTAAAAACTACTTGGCTGAGTACCCTTATAAAGATGACATCGGCTGTTCTCCTTCACTTCGCGATGAGCGTCTAGCGCCATTCCCACGTACAGAATTTGCCGTAAACGTTCACCGTCAAGAGTACTATGCTATTCTTACTTTCATGGACAAACAGATCGGTCGTATTCTTGATGCGCTTGATGCATCGGGTATGAGAGATAACACTTACATCATCTTCACAGCTGACCACGGTCTGGGTGTTGGTCACCACGGTCTACTTGGTAAGCAAAACATGTACGACCACTCTATGAGAGTTCCATTCATGATTACTGGCCCGGGCATTGAAGCCGGCAAAAAAATTGAACAGCCAATCTATCTTCAAGATGCCATGGCAACTTCCCTTGATCTAGCAAGGGCAGACAAGCCTGATTACGTCGAATTCCAGAGTCTTATGCCAATCATTAATGGCAAAAAAACAACCAACGTAAAAAGCGTTTATGGTAAGTACATCAACTGGCAGCGTATGGTGATCAAAGATAACTGGAAGCTGATCATGTACCCTTATGCTAAGAAAAAGCTGCGTCTTTACAACCTGGCAAAAGATCCAGACGAAATGTACGACCAGATCGATAACCCAGAGTACGCCTCTGTTGTATCCAGGCTCAAAACTGAATTCAAAGCTCTACAAAAGCAAATGGGCGATGATCTGGATATCGACAATCCAGGTGACAGACCAAAAGCAAGAAAAAAGAAAAAGAAATAATTTCTTAAGTAAATTAATCTTAAAAAGGACGCTTTAACCGGCGTCCTTTTTTATTTTGTAGATAAAATAATACGTACAACAGAAATTTTATTTCCATTTATATCGAAAAATGCCATAGACAGCATTTGAAAATCATACAGTCCAACCGAATTTATTTCCTGTCAAAGGGACATTTTATATAAATAAACAAACAAGGGTTTCATATGTCTAATCCATATGCTGTATCTGAAGCAGATCCAAGTATCGAAAACGAAAACAGAGCCGTTTCATCATTTAAACGTAAATCTGTACTTCTAGTCATATTACTATCTATAGTGACATTTGGAGTATATCCATTTTACTGGGTTGTAACCAGAACAAAAATTCTCAATCAATTGATTCCTGAAAAAGCTATTCCAAGTGGCTTTACACTCACTGTGACAATTGCCTACATTGTACTATTTGCCGGCGGCTTTATTGCAGGTTTCACTGGTAATGAGGATCTAGTTCAAACTCTTAATTTACTTAACCTGCCAATCTACATACTACTTGTTGTCTGGTTCTTTAAATTTGCGAATCGTCTAGAAAGTGTATCCAAATCCCCATATAGCGGTGTAGGAGTATTCTTTTTAAGTGCATTCTACCTACAACATAAGATAAATAAACTCATAGACGCAGAAACTGCTGCTTGATCGACACAATTCATAAAGTAGAGACACCGGAAGGAATCTTACTTCACTTCCGCTTGTCGGGCTGTAGTGCCAGGTCAGCGGCCTGGTTCATAGATCTCATGATCCGCTGTGCCATTTACTTTCCTGCCGCTATTCTGTTTTTTATCATATTTTCAGAGGGTGTAGCTACAGGTTTAATGATGATTACCATGTTTTTACTTGAGTGGTTTTACCCGATTTATTTTGAAGTCTTACATGACGGCCAAACACCTGGTAAAAAAAGACTGGCTATAAAAGTGATAGAAGCAAATGGTGTTGCTGTTGGCTGGCAATCTTCCTTTATTCGAAATTTCTTGCGCTTTGTCGACTTCCTTCCATTCTTTTATGGTTTTGCTCTGCTATCCAGCTTTATCGATAAATCTTCACGAAGACTCGGAGACCTTGCTGCGGGGACAATAGTCGTTTACTCAGAAAACCAAAAACAAGGCCAGAAGATTCCACAGATCGAGCCAGATTTTGCACCTATTCAACTCACCTATTCTGAAGAAGGCGCAATTCTCGCTTATGCTGAAAAACTGAACCAACTTTCAAAAGCCAGACAACAAGAACTGGCAAACCTACTACAGCCACTTCATATGAAAGAGGGCCCTCAGGCTGTAATATCCATACAAGCCTATGCTGCAGGAATACAGGGACACGATGAAGCAAAATCAATTTGAAACTACCTTCACTGATCAGTGGCAGTCTTTTGAGCAAATGCTTGAGTCTCTGGAAAACCGTAAACAAAACTCAATGCTACAAGAGTTCCCTGTTCAGTACAGAATCATATGTCAGCACCTCTCTTTAGCCAGAAAAAGGCGTTATGGCCAACAACTGATTGATTACCTTGGCAGCTTATCTCAACGTGGCCACCAGCAGCTTTATTCAACAGACAACAGAGCCCTCGATCATATCGCAGCTTATCTTCTTCGCGATTTTCCAGCCTTAGTTAGAAAAGAATGGCGTTTTGTCACTCTATCCAGTCTTTTATTTTTCATTCCATTTATTGCCATGATTTTTGTTATTTTACAATATCCGCATGTGGCTTATATGATCGTTACTCCTGAGCAAGCCGCTGAGTACGAGGCTATGTACAACCCGGCAGCAGAACGCTTTGGCAAAGATTCTGATATTGATTCTGAAGTCATGATGTGGGGTTTGTACATCATGAACAATGTAGGCATAAGCTTTCGCTGTTTTGCGGGAGGAATTCTGGCTGGAGTCGGTTCGATTTTTTTCATGCTTTTCAATGGTATTTTCATAGGCGCTGTTGCCGGCCACATAACAGCAGTTGGCTACATCGAGCCTTTCTGGTCATTTGTTATAGGACATGGTTCTCTTGAAATTACCGGTATTTTACTATCCGGGGCTGCAGGGCTTAGGCTTGGCCACGGTATTATATCTCCCGGAAATCATACCAGGATGGAAAGTCTCAAGAACTCCGCTAAAGATGGCTTGAGACTGCTCTATGGAGCCTCATTTATGATTTTCCTTGCTTCTTTCATCGAAGCCTTTTGGTCATCACAAACACAAGTACCAGCCAGTACTAAATATACAGTGGGAGCCTTGTTGTGGCTTCTTGTCTTTCTCTATTTCATATTTGCAGGACGTGGGTATGGAACTCGACAAGCTTGATATAACTGCACGAAAGAGAACAAACTGGGAAAGCATAGATTTGGGATTTGCTATGACCAGAAACTACTTTAAAAGTATATACAAACCTTGGCTCATAGCTTGCACTGCTCTTTTTATTGCCTGCTATCCATTATTTTACATATCTCCAACATTGGCTGGCTTCGTCTTCTGGTTTTTTCTTCCTGTAGCAGAAAGAATTGTTCTTTATGTTGTAAGCCGTACTGTGTTTAACTCTCCACCCGATTGCCGAACTACTTTAAAAGCCTTAGGGGAAGAATGGCACAAAGGCTTCTTCAAGCAACTGTTTATCCACCGCTTTTCTCCGGGCCGGGCCTATCTACTTCCGGTATGGCAGCTCGAGGGCCTAAGTGGGAAAAAGGAAAGTCAGCGGATCGAAATATTAAAACGTCGAACGGCTTCTACTGCAAATAATTTCGGCTTAATCTTTGTTCATTTTGAATGGATCTTCATATACAGCCTCTTAATTCTAAGCGAAGTTTTTTCTGTCAGGCTTCAAGACACACGTTTTGATGAAAGTTCTCTAGATGCTATGGTCTATGGTGAGCTACCAATGATTCTTTACCACACAAGCTATATTTCATACTTTATAATCGTAGCTTCCATTCGTCCTTTTTACTGTTCTGCTTGCTTTAGTCTTTATCTCAATCGCCGCATTGACTTAGAAGGCTGGGATATAGAACTACAATTCAAAAGTCTAGCTAACCGATTCTTAAAACAAACAGCAAAGATACTCCCGCTTTTTCTCGGGGCTCTAATCCTGTTTACACCTTCGGAAATAATGGCTCAGAACAAAGATCCACAAAAAATAATTAAAGAAATCAAAGCTGATAAAAAATACAGCGAATATGAAGATAAAAGCGAATGGTTTCTAGAGCAAGATAAAGACAACGACCCCGTTTTGCCTGAGTGGTTCGCCTCTGTAATTAAAATCCTGGCTATCCTTATTTTTACAGGTTTGATCGCCTGGCTCATTTATAGCGCAACAAAAATCAAAAGGACTTCAATAAAGCAGGAGTATAAAGAAGAACTTCCTGAAAGAATAATGGGCATGGATATACGCAAGCAATCTATTCCCAAAGATGTCTATGCACGCTCAATGCAACTACTGAAAAATGGCCAAGTCAGAGAAGCCTATTCACTACTATACCGGGCTACACTTTCTAACATGATTCACAATCACAACTGTAAACTGAAAAATGGCTTTACAGAAGAAGATTGTTTACGCTCAGTTACTCAACAAGTCAGTTCTACTGCTGTGGTTGATTTCTTTAGAGAATTGACTCTTAACTGGCAAAAATTGGCTTATGCTCACAGTCAACCAGAACTTGTTACCTCCGAAAACCTGTGCCTCTCCTGGAAAACCTTATTTACCAAGGAGAATCTAAATGACTCCTAAAAAGTGGGGCATCGCCGCAGTTAGTATAATTGCCATTGGTATAATAGCGTACCTGGTAAGTAACTTCTCTCCAAAAACAAAACGAGTCTATACTGGCTTTAAAGGAGAAGCTCGAATTAATTCGCTATTGGCTGCAGGAGAACTCTTTGAGCACACTGGTCATAGAGTTCAATCATCCAGTACATTCTCTATGGCACATCTGCAAGAAGATTATGTCAGTGTCATTATCTGTCCAATCTCGGCACTGCCTAAAACTAAAGTGGAGATCGAGTTCTTAGAAGAATGGCTGGAACTTGGCGGTCACTTGATTACTGGCATAAGACAAAAGGGTTATATCAACAGCGATACCTTTCCTGAAGAATTAAAAAGATTCTTAAAAGTTAAAGAAATAATTCCAGATGCATACGAAGACACAATCCAAACGACTATCCATAATCTCTCTGCTGATCTGAAATTTGAAACTGAGCTTGAACCAACTCATAGTGTGATACCAGATTTGAAAAGCTCAAAGGCAAATAATCTGATTATCAAAGATAAAGGCATAACACTCTTCTACGAAACTTATGTTGGAGAAGGTTTAATCAGCTTCTTTACTGACTTTGGCATATTTGAAAACAAGAAAGTTGACGATGGTAAAAATGCCTCTCTTCTATACAAACTAGTGATTGGCCCAGATAACTATGAAGATATGAATATCTACTGTTATTATGGACAAAATGTTGAAAGCCTTTACTCCTGGCTTTGGAAAAATGCCATGAGTGGAATCCTCTGCCTGACCTTATTAGTCATCATGTACATCACCAACCGTTCACGCCGTTTTGGTCCAATCTTAGTAAAAAATCTAACATCTAGACGACAGCTTATGGAGCATATAAAAGCTACAGCTCATTTTTATCATCGTCTTGATAATGGTCATAGTCTGTATGCCGAACTTCGTCAAACAGTTCTTGATAATCTTTCAAAAAGTTTTCCACACATTCAACACCGGGCACTAGGCCGGGAATTGTCTAAATTAACCGGTATGAACGAAGAAGAAGTTTCAAATGCTCTTACGGCTCCGGTAAAAGAACTTAATCTCGCTGAAGCGACACAAACTCTACAAAATTTAAGGAGATACTTATGAATTCACTGAATGAAAGCCTCCAGGAACAGCATAACCTTGATGCTGCTGAGTCACTCACGGCATCGTCTTCACCAACTATAGATGACAGTCAAGTACAAGAAGCGTATAACAAAGTGCAAAATATTCGTCGGGAAATTGGCAAAGCTCTCATTGGCCAAGATGAAGTCGTCACGCATATACTGGCCGCTCTTTTAGCTGCCGGTCATGTATTGGTAGAAGGTGTTCCCGGCTTGGGAAAAACACTTATGGTAAATGCACTTGGCAAAACTTTTGGAGGTATTTTTAACAGAATTCAATTCACGCCCGACCTTATGCCGACAGATGTCATGGGACATGCCATGTACAATATGAAAGATCAAGAGTTTATCATCCGCAAAGGTCCTGTATTTGCCAACCTTCTCCTCGCAGACGAGATAAACCGTGCACCAGCAAAGACACAGGCTGCACTGCTCGAAGTTATGCAGGAGTTACAAGTTACAATTGAAGGTGAACCTCACAAAGTCGAGCCGCCATTTATGGTTCTAGCTACTCAAAATCCACTTGAACAGGAAGGTACATACCCCTTACCGGAAGCTCAACTTGACCGCTTCCTTCTCAAGGTAGACATTACTTACCCTGAAGAAGCCCTTGAAGTACAAATGGTAGAACATATCACTACTGGCCGTAGTGTTGAAGGGCTGCACATTGAAGAAGTCTCGCAAATTATCAGCCCGGAAAATATTTTAGAACTCCAAAAAGTCACATCATCACTACTGATTGATCGTCAGGTAGTTGAGTATGCTGTACGTATAATAAGAGCGACAAGAGACTTCCCTGGGATCAGCATTGGAGCAGGACCGCGCGGAGCCATTTCTCTTATTCGCGTTGCCAAAGCAGCTGCACTACTGGCAGGTAGAAGCTTTGTCACTCCAGATGACATAAAATCAATGGCTATACCTTGTTTAACTCACCGTATATGTCTGACACCTGAACTGGAAATTGAAGGTAAAACCAAAAAACAGGTCCTCGAAAACTTACTCGATAAAATCGAAGCTCCGAGATCTTAATGCGACCCTCCAGACAAGCCATTAATTTAATACTTCTGATGACCCTTACGGCATTTTTGCTAACTGCACTCAGTGCAGAAAAGGGCTTCATCTGGCTTGTTCTGATATACGTCATAGTCCTACTTGTTGATCGCCATATAAGCAAAAATGTCGATTTCTCAATAGTTCGCAGTATAAATCATACTCTACCTGTTGGTGTTAAATCTCCGGTTCAGCTAGAAATAACAAATAAATCTGATTGGCTTCAAAAATTTGAAGTTATAGACCATTATCCAGCTTCCATGAGTGCTCTTAAACTACCACGTGAGATAGAACTGAATTATGGTCAACATGCTTATATCGACTATACCATTATACCAAATTCTCGTGGTGAATTTAATTTTGAAAAAACCGAGATAAAACTGAAATCAAAATTTGGCTTTTGGGATATTTATCGTCAATTTGATGTTCAATCTTCCATAAAGGTTTACCCAAATTACGCAGAGGTGGTTAAATATGGATTACTTGCCGCAGAACAACGACTTGCTCAAATGGGAATCCTAAAACAACGTAAACGTGGTGAAGGCACAGACTTCAATCAATTGCGAGAGTACCGTCAGGGGGATCGTTTGAACCGCGTCGATTGGAAAGCTACCAGTCGTATTCAAAAAGTTATTGCCAAAGATTATCAACAAGAGCAGGATCAGCAAATTTTCTTTCTGCTCGATTGTGGTAGAAACATGCGGGCACATGATGGCCAACTTTCACATTTTGACAATGCCCTGAATGCTATGCTTTTGCTAACTTACGTCGCCGTGCGGCAGGGTGACGCTGTTGGTCTAATGACTTTTGCAGGAAAAAAGCGTTGGCTCAAACCTCAAAAATCCATTGGAAATGTAAAACGCCTGCTAAATGCAGTCTATGACATTCAGCCTTCACAAGATCCTCCAGATTACCTCACTGCCGCCACTGAAAGCCTCACACTTCTCAAAAAACGAGCCCTCGTAGTAGTTATCTCTAACCTCAGAGAAGAAGCCAGTGAAGATCTCACTCGAGCTCTCAAGATAATTGGTAAACGACACCTAATTGTATTTGCCGGAATGCGCGAAAACAGTCTCGATGAAACTCTGAATAAAGAAATAAATACTACTGAGGATGCCCTGAACTATTGTGCTGTCAGTAAATACTTTAAGCAGCGTACAGAAATATTTAACAAACTATCAAAACAGAAAGTCATGGCCGTTGATACTCTACCTCAAGAACTACCGGCCAAACTCGTTAATAAGTACCTTGAAGTTAAAGGCCGTGGTTTCCTATAAAAGCAAAGATAATGATCAAAGAATTATAGCCCAAACTAACATCCTTAAATGTGCAAGCAACCTTTAATTCATTTTCCTGACTCAATATCCTTTGGTAAACCTGGTGATTATGAGTTAGTCATCAACAAGAAAAAATTTCTATATCTTTTTCAGATAAACAAACATATGGTTTTCTTAGCTGTTATCTTTCTATGTGTTTCGATTACTTTCTTTTGCATAGACTTCAAAAAAGAGCCTCTTGCCAGTCCTGTGGCAGAGCTGCATTCTTGATTATTGGAGTGTTTCTAATCAATAGGGAAAGCCTCCGCCTTCAAAATTACGGCAGAGATACTCGTAGCTTTGAAGTAAAAAGTAACCAGCTAATTTTCCAAAGAAATAAAGCACCTCACACTTCGTATAAACTTGAAGAAATTGAGATTTTACTGGGGTATGATAACTCCAGTTTTGACAAACATGGTAAACAAAGTGTACCTGATATTTCTCCTGACCCTCGTCCCAAAGAAGCTGTATACGTTACAAAAACAAACGATTACTTGCTGAAAATAATAGAGTTCCAAGTATGCAAAAATTTACAAACTGTCTTAATGAAAATGAAGTTCATCTCTAAAACCAAATCATTTCTTAATCCATTCCATTTTATAAGTGTCATCTGTCTCTAGATACATAGTAAAACCATGAGACCTATAAAAACTCTGCGCTCGCTCATTGATTTTAAAAACACTTAAGTGGAGTCTTTGCGAAGTATCAATTGAACGCCTTTTTAAAAGCTCAATTAATTGCGCACCCACTTTTTTACCTTGAGCCTCACTACTAAGAGCAATGTTCGCCAGGAAAAGGCCTTTTTCGTCTTCTTCGGTTTGCATGAAACCGACAATTTCACCTTTTATTTCTACAACTTCAGTGAGATACTTTGGCCACTCTGACAAGAAACGCTTCTCTTGCCAGACATCTGCCCAAACAAAGAGGCGATCAATACGCCAACGAAATACCTCTTTATAAATTTCAAAGAGACGATAAATGTCTTTTTCAGTTGCAAATCTAAGATCAAATGACGCCATTATTCACTCACTTATTGCTAAGCACATTATAAAAAGATCAATAAGGATTTTAAATACTAATTTATTATAGAGCTATCAGTGACTGATCTATTTTGAATATTGAACATCTAATACGGAACGCAGAAATTTACTTCCCTTTCCCCAAGTCATTGGCCTTTATCTCGACCAACTTAGCAGCCAGTTTCTTCTTCATGGTTTCGAGAACCCTTTTGTATTCAGGATTACCAATAAGATTGGTATACTGCTTAGGGTCTTTCTGCATATCGTAAAGCATCGCACCACCCTTCTTGTACTCCATATAAGCCCACTCCTTAGTCTGAATAAGCACTCCTTTGCCATTTGCTGAAACAATAGCCCCCTTGACCGAGTGCTGCGGGTTATCAAATATGGGCCTTAAGTCTTTTCCCTGAATTCTTTTTGGCACTCCCAAACCACACAAACTGGCAGTCGTTGGGAAAAGGTCTAAGAGCTCTACAAAAGAATCACAGACTGCAGCCTTTTTACCTGGCACTTTTATAATAAGCGGCACCTTAACTGACTCATCCATCAAACTGACTTTCGCCCAGAAATCGTGTTCACCCAGGTGATAACCATGATCACTTGTGAAAATCACAATAGTATTGTCCTCCAGGCCATTATCCTTAAGAGCCTTAAGGACTTGACCTGTCATGTCATCCATATAGGCAACCGATGCATAATAAGCTGCAACTGATTTCTTCTGTTTCAGTATATCCATCTGCATATTTTCAGACGTACAGTAATTGATCGCCGGCTTTGGAATATCCTTCCAGTCCCCTTTCACCTTTTTAGGCAATACCATCTCCTCAAATGGAAAAGGTTCATAGTATTTCTTTGGAGCTACAAAAGGCACATGTGGTCGCACAAAACCAACGCCTAAAAAGAACGGCTTCTCCAGGTCTTTATACTTCGCCAATAATTCAGAAGCCTTTACAGCCGTTTTATAATCAGAGTGCTCAAGATCATCTTCGCCTTTAACATAGACAAAAGTATTCCCGCCAACGACCGGTTTCTTGCCATAAGGATTCTTTTGTAGCGTTTCACCTTCACCCTTAGCGCGCCACTCCGGGCCCTGACTATTGTACTTTTCAACCCAGCAGGCAGGATCATCTGAACCATCAGTCCCTTTCTCAATACCAATAGGGACTCCCATATGGAAAATCTTACTGACCCGTGCCGTATGGTAACCTCTATTCTTAAAATACTCAGCCCACATCTCGCGTTTGCCAATTGCCTTGCGACCACTCACATAACCAAAGACTTTAGTGGTGTGCGGATAATATCCAGACATAAGCGATGCTCGCGAAGGCCCGCAGTAGGTCGCCTGACAATAGGCTCTATTAAATAGAGTGCCCTCAGCAGCCAAACTGTCAATATTTGGTGTTTTACAGGCATTGTTTCCATAACAGGAAAGCGCTGTAGCTGTTAGGTCATCAGAGATAATAAAAAGTACATTGTACTTATCTTTTGCAGAAAGAGTTAAACTAAAAATTATGAACAACAACACACGGATCATAACAACTACCTTATTTTCATATATGTTAATTATTTACAACAGTATGCTCTGAAATTCGCCTTTTTGACAAAAAAACCGATATTATTAAAATTTTAAACACCGAGCAATAACTTTGATACTCTGCGTGACTTTTTTAATAATTTTAGAGGATTGATGATCTCTCGCTGCAGCGATAGTATTCAGCAAGCGAGGTTTTTATGGGAAAATTTTTAACTTATTTATTAATAAATTTTTGTAGTTCAACTCTTCTTGCAGAAGATAAGAAACTGCAGGCTTTGATCGAAAAACGCTGTGTCGATTGTCACTATGAAGGCATGAATGAAGGCAATGTTCGTTTCGATCAAGATATTTTCGGTGATCATCAACTTTTAGAAAAGGCTTTTCTGCAAGTTCGCAGTGGTGAGATGCCACCATCGAAAAAAATAAAATGACAGATTCTGAACGCTCTGAGATGATCGAATTGTTGACGAAGCATATCTACCACACAGACAAAGTTAAAAGAAAACGCCTGATAAAATTAGAGTTCGTCAACACTAACAGTGATTTACTTGATTTCGAAATTCAGCCATATTGGGTTGCTGAGCTACCCGAAGATTCTGCTAAAGGTGAATTTAATACCATTGGCAACCTTGGCTTCAGTGAAATCCATCTACAACTTTACCCGAATGCCATCAACTCCATCGTTGAGAAAGCTTTAAATCCTGCTAATCCAGAATCAAAAGAGTTCTTAAGTAAGAAGTTCACCTACGAAAAGCATGCCAGAAGACCAAAAATTAAAACAGACGGTCCAGCTACTTTAATTAAAGGCCAAGCAAGAACTGTAAAAGGTCTATCATTCCCTTACTTCCGCGAAGACTATAAATGCCAACAAAATGGCTACTATGACATTTCCTAAACAGCTCAATCTGCAAAAGTTGCGACAGTACTGGTTTTCGCCGGTCCCTATTATAAAGATGGCGCTCTAGTCAATAAAGAACCCAGAACCATCGACATCACAGAAATTAAAGAGAAAAGAATTCATACTTTCAGAGTCTATCTCAAAAAGGAAATGAACTGGGGTTCTCAACTCTGGCTGAACGACAGGTCATCATCGACAATCCGGTAGAAATTACTGGCCCACTAACAACGGAATGGCCGCTAAAAAGAGTTTCCACATTATTTCCAGGAGTAAGAGTACAAGCTACAAAAAGTTCATTTAAGCTGTCTGGCACGAATGCACAACTTAAATTAGCCATCAAGCAGTTTGCTCAGAGAGCTTTCAGAAAGAAATTAAATCAAGAATCCTTAAAAGACTTCTATGAACTGGCCGAAAACTACTTTGATGCGAATGGCAATTTTCTTATGGCTGCAAAAGAAACTTTTAAAGCCATCTTATCTTCCCCAAATTTCCTTTATCACGATCTTTCGAGAAAAGACAACTCTGCTTATGCCAGTCGTCTGATTTACTTTCTCTGGCGTTCGACTCCAGATACTAAGCTTTTACAGTCTGCCTATAATGGCAAGTTATCAGGAGGAGTAGATCTTCTCATGAACTCTTCAAAAGTCGATTGCTTCATAAAATGCTTTACGACCCAGTGGCTGCGCTAAGACAATTTAAGAAAAGTGTCGCAAGACTTTATCCTGAATTCGATACTCTTTTTAACCAATCCATGACGAAAGAAAGCATTGCTTTTATGAAGCATCTTTACGAAAAATATTTACCCATTCAGAACATCATCGAATCTGACTTTATAATTGTCAATAATCAACTGGCAAAGCACTATAAAATTTCAGGAGTGGTTGGCCCGGAATTACGAGTCATCAAGAACACTACAAAAGAACGTGGCGGACTATTGACGCAAGCTGGAACTATGTTGGCTACTGCCGATGGAGCTTCAACAACGCCAATTTAAGTGAGTGCCTTTTCTGCTTCTTCCTGACTTTCACACATAATTGGAAAGTCATCCGCATAACTTATCAGATGCAGATTCTGTGAGTCGAGAAGTTTATCCAGAGGATCAAGGTAGATTTTCGCCAAAAAAGGACTGATCACACCCCTTTGAGGAGAACCTCTGTCAGGATCGATTTCTTCTATCACTCCTTGCTTGAGGAACATCTCGATTAAGTTAAGAATTCTGTTATCGCTTATTTTGGTCTTGACTAAGTTTATGAGAATATCATGATCTATTTCATCAAAATAACTTTTGATATCAACATCAACTACAAACATTCTCCCACTATTCATTTCGGACACTGCAGTTCGAAGTGTATCTTTGCACCCCAAACCCTTTCGAAAGCCTAATCTCCTTGTGGAAGATAGATCATCAAAAATCGGTTCAATGGCATTTAACAAAGCGGTTTTACAATACGATCACTGACTGTCGGAATTCCCAGCGGACGCTTTTCATCTGTTCCGGCTTTTGGAATGTAGAACCGACGAATACAACATGGCTCGTAAGTATTATTCTGAAGCTTTGTTCGAAGAACTTTAAGATTGTGATTCAGCTGAGATCCATAGCGATTCACACTAACCTGATCGACTCCATGACTACCTTTATTATCAATAACGGAGAAAGCTGATTCTCGAAGATTAACTTTCGAGAAAACTTAATCATAAAGGCTATACCAGGTGTGTCGTTTTACGCCATTACTTAGAGCATTCAACATACGCTTAGTCCAGACAAATGGAGAAAATATTGTCTGTATAGATCGAACGATCACTCTGACCATTCCTTATTTCTGACTTTACGTAATTCACTTTCCTGCCTCCCTTTGCTCGACTGACTTTCATCAGCATCAAAACTCTTATGAAGGCCCCGGCTTCTGCATAGACAAGTCGCTGATCCATACAGATCTCCCAAAGTCCACGCACGATACCATTATAACCGTTCCGTTCCATGCCTAACCATCTGGCAGTGAGATATGACCGCTTTTACACTCCTGTTCGATTATGTTCAGCGTCATAACTTAATTCTAAACTTCACCATACACTCGAAGGCTCGTTTCACTGACCGACCAGACCAAAGCGGGTTCGTCATCCTACGAACCGGCTATTCGTCTTGTGTTGCTTCCAACCCCACATCCCTGTAACGCAGTTATACTACAGGCTTAACAGGTTAATCTGTCTCTAACATCGTAAACGGCTTGGCGCACTAGAAGCCGAGCTGATGCTCAGCGATCCATAACTGGGAGCATCTAAGTCCTCTGGGGGGAAAGTTATTATTCGAATATCCAAGAAAGAAATATACCGACGAGGGCACCGGTGCTCCTTGTAACCTGAAAACTGAAAGTGAAGCGCCTTTTAAGGTCAAAGGGCGGCCTTAAAAAACTATTTCTTTTTCTTCCTATTCTTCTTTTTAGACTTCTTAGCATCAGTTGGTGCACCAGTCTTCTTAGCCCATTCATCCCAGGAATTACTCATGGAGGCTAATCTCTCAGGGTATTGAACTGCGACATTATTCATCTCTGTCCGATCTTCAGCGATGTTATAAAGCAGCCATTCTTTTTCATAAACGGCTTTCCAGTCGCCATCGCGAACTGCGCGTGTACTGGCGAATTCGAAGAATAAAGGTTTCTGGCGTTTAAAAGGCTGACCTTCAAAAATCGGCAGGATATTTTCGCCATCAAGCTGACGTTTATCGGCAGGAATATCTTTTACAGGATCAAGCCCCGCCATGGCCATGCAAGTTGGTTGTAGGTCGATGATATGAGCAACAGAGTCTGTCCAGGTATTTGGCTTAATTTTTGCCGGCCAGCGAACAACACATGGAGTATTGATTCCCCCTTCATGCATATTGACTTTATGTCTTTTAAATGGCGTATTTTGAGCTGTTGCCCAACTTGGGCCACATGCCGTATAGAATTCTTTAGGCCCTGGGGAATGTGAAATGTTATTATCTCCGCCTGGAGTTTCAGCACAACCGCCATTATCAGAGATAAAAAGGATCAAAGTGTTATCTGCAGTTCCTGTTTCATCGAGAACTTTCAGAATCTTACCTATGTTCTGATCCATGGAGTCAACCATTGCAGCATAAACTTCCATCAGAGCCTGATCCCAATCTTTATTCTTACGGGAATCCCAATCTTTCATACGTGGATCTTCTGGGTGAAGTTTAGTCGATTTGTCGATTACGCCCATTTCCAATTGACGCTGGTAACGCTCGTTGCGTAAAACATGCCAGCCATCTTTGTAACGACCTTTATACTTGGCGATGTCTTCTGGCTTGGCGTGCAGTGGATAGTGTGGTGCAGTGTACATAATTTTGCCAAAGAATGGCTTCTGTGCTGCAACTGCTTTCTTGATCTGCTCTACGGCGTGATCTGTGAAAGCATCGGTTTGGTAGAAATCATCCGGGAACTCGTTAATCAATTTGTCATTATGACCAAAAACACGGACTTTCCCACCTTTGAATTTTGGATCGCGCTGTACTGGATTGAAGAAATTTGCACAGCCATCCATAAGGCCGTAGTATTCCTGAAAACCGCGATCAATCGGACGGTGCCCCGACTTAGAGCCAAGGTGCCACTTACCACTCATGAAAGTGAAGTAGCCAGCTTTATTCATGGCATCTGCTATTGTAAACATGGAGTTATCCAGCATTTCAATACCGCCATTATCTCTCTGCGGGTAAAGGCCAGTCGTAATTGACGCTCTGGTAGTTGTACACTTGGCATTATTATAAAACTGGCGAAAACGGATTCCTTCCCTGGCCATACGGTCAAGATTTGGGGTTTTTATCTCACCACCATAGCAACCGATATCTGAGTAGCCCATATCGTCTGCCATCATCAAAATGATATTCGGTTTTTCCTGAGCGGTTAATCCAAGTGCCATTAAAAGTGTAGCAATTATTAATTTCATTTAACAGGTTTTCCTATTTTATTTTGATCTACTTTTTGATTTGGCTGTAGGTATTCCGGGTTATACTTTCCCTTTTCATGGAAGCCGCCCATGATCGGTCTCATCTTTGAAATACGCGGGTAACTTTCAAAGATATCGCCATAGCCATTGAAGCGCGGGTCGCCATCTTTCTTCAACTGCTCATGCAACTGTTTTGTCAGTTCAGCCACAGTCGTTTTGTACTCTGGATTTTCGGCAAGGTTCTTCATCGCATATGGATCTTTAGTAACATCGAACAACTCAAACTCTGGACGCTTAGTAGTTGAGAGTTCTAGAAATGGACCGTTTTCTTTGAGGATCTCAGTCTTCGAAGGACAACTATCAATATCATAAAACTTATCGCCCTTGGGGTCACCAGCAGGCCAGCGATCCGGCTTCATATTGTGAATCAATAAAAACTTATCAGTCCGAATCGCACGACAAGGATATGTCCAGTTATTGTAGCGAGCATGAGTGTGTCTTTCGCGACCTGTGAAAACAACTTGTGTTACATCCTGTCCCTTGAGTAAAGGCATAAGACTAGGCTGAGTAACTGTTGCCGGTTTAGTTATACCAACGGCATCGTAAATAGTAGCCGATACCTGAGCCGTTGAAACCGGCGTCTTAACCCGACTGCCGCCTTTAAAGTTTTTACCCCAGCAAATAGCCAGAGGAATGTGAGCCCCAAGTTCATAAAGGTTGGCTTTCGCCCGTGGAAATGGCATGCCGTTATCGGCTGTTACAATTATCAATGTATTATCGAGCTCACCAATCTTCTCAAGGTGATCGAGCATATTCCCCAGATGCTTATCGAACCATTCAATTTCATAGGCATAATCGAGGATATCTTTGCGAACAACTTCAGTATCCGGAAGAAATGGCGGGACGTTGACGTCCTCCGGCTTTTTACCATTCTTTGCTCCAACTCCAAACTCGTAAGATCTATGCGGCTCATGAGCTCCATACCAAAAACAAAATGGCTGACCATCTTTTTTGGCTGCCATAAAATCGAGGAAGTTTCCTGTATAGTCAGTCGTTGAAATTCCCCTGGCAGGATTTTTTAACTTTCTGTTCTTCCATACAGGTCCTGCTGGATTTTCTTGGCGGCCATAGTGCTTGTAATCACCAGGCCCCCAACCTTTACCGGTGTACCCAACTTGGTAACTGGCATCCTGAAGAACTTTCGGGTAAGTCTTATACTCTTTGGGGAAATAGCTGGCGTGAACTCCAGCTTCCTGCAGCTGCCATATTTGACGTCCCGTGGTTATTGCAGCTCGTGACGGACTGCATTGTGGAGCCCCACAGAAAGCGGTATCAAACAGAACACCTTTTGCTGCAACACGGTCAAAAGCCGGCGTTTTGACTATATTATCACCATAAGCTGACGTATGCGGCCAGCTTTGGTCATCTGAAATCGCAAACAAAATGTTCGGTCTCTCTGCAGCACTTACACAGAAAATCAGCAAAAAAAGACACCACACTACTTTCATTTATTTACCTTTTAGTTGACTGAGTTTAAGAGTTAAATCGTGAATCTTTTCATTATCGATATTAAAGATTTCGTATGTCACCGTCGGATCTTTCTTAGTGAGGTCAAAGTTCAGTTTACCAAATGAACATTTATCGCTGTAACCAAAGAGACTGTTTTTCTGAACTGCGTGAGTATGAATATTTGTTAAACGCGAACTCATAAATTCATGTAAAGCATAACCTTTTGGACGTTCTACTAACCAGGCATCTGATCTATGACGGTCAGCAGATGCAATGAAAAGACCTTCTATGTTTTCTTCGGCTAAGAAATTAAAGATCTCATTGCGTTCATCTTTATAACCATCCCAGGTATCGAAACCAGCTTTCCCAGGCTTCGTTTCATAAGCCATAGGCACTGTACTACAAAGCACTTTAAACTTTGCTTTGGAGTTTTTGATTTGATCTTTCAACCAGGCTTTTTGATACTCACCCAACATGGTTTTACCAGGCTTTTCCTCTAGCTGTTCATCGCGATAGTAACGGCAATCCATCAGGAAGAAATCGACATCACCAATATTGAAAGAAAACCACGCACCTGGATTCTCCTGACCACCACCATAAGCCGGGTTAGCCCAGTTATCCTGAAATGTCTTAAGAACTGGTCTTTTCCAAGAAGGGAAGTCTTTACTCGGCGTGCCATAACAGTCATTGTCACCAAAATCATGATCATCATAAACTGCATAAATAGGAGTTTGGGCAACATAAGCATTGTACTCTGGACGAGACTGCCGGCGATAGTAACAGTACTTTTGAGTTTCCTGAATCTCTGGAGTGTCAATATAAATATTATCACCAAGGAGAAGCATTGCTGTTGGATTGTGAGAACGCAGCGTATCCCACATTCTTTCAAACTGTGGAGTATAACCAGCACCACCACCAAAAACGATTGAGAACTTGACTTTTTCTCCTTTACCAGGAAAAGTTTTTACTTTTTGCTCACCACGGGTTTCCTGTACTTTGCCATCGACCAGTAAGCGATAGAAGTACTGTTTTGAGGCTTTTAGACCATTTACCTTGATAACCAGAGTGTAGTCATCTGCTTGTGAGGAAGTCCCTTTTGATTCAGTTATAATAGAACTAAAGTCCTGCTTATCTGAAACTTGTAGTATAACTTCGCGCTCTTTGTCCGTACGCATCCACACAGACGTAAAGTCACTGCCGGTACTGCCGACAAGTGGCCCATGAATAACCGGCTTAGTGTAAGCTGCATAGGCTGCTTTATACTCTTTTGTTTGATAGAGAGCAGTTAACATATTTCGAGGCCCGGCGATGTAACGAGAGAAGTCTAAACCTTTTTCAAGTGAAAGCTGAATATACTTCACTGCATCTTGAATCTTGCCTTGCTTTGTATAGGACAAAGTCAAACCATACATGCTTTCGAGATCGTCTGGAGATTTCTTGAGGTACTTTAAAAAGTACTCTTCAACTTGTTTTTCCTTATCCTGAACTATTTCTGAAATACGATCGCGATTTTGCTTCTTATATTGGTTTTTCTTACCAATGCCTTTTTTCTTTTGAGCAGGGGCAATACTTACAACTCCTGCCAACAATAACGAAAAGATCACCTTTTTAGTCATATAAACTCCTTAATACTGTTGATTAAAACTCAACAAACAATGCTACGTTGAAAAATAGGCAAATAGACATATTTAAAATATTCAATCAAACATATTTATAGGAAATACTCTCTAGCTTGATAAAATATGACTAATTTGATAAAATTTGCATACTTTTATTAAAGAATCTGTATTAATCGAAGTTTACTGAGAAAAGACTTACTTGCATTGATTTTATAAAAAATGAGATTCTTACACGCGGCGAAAAAAATTTTATGGATATTCTCGGAAGAGAATATGGAAAGTGAAGCAAAGCACTTCATGAAAGACGGAAGCCTGGAGAAGATCTGCCGGTTACCATTTTAGAGTCTAATCGACTATACTTTAGACTTCGTTATAAGCAGCCTTTATGAAATCTACAGTCTTTGTTAAAACAGATTTCCACAAGCCTGAAAGCTCTAGAGTTATTGTAGGATCCATCTGTTCAACTGCCTTCAGGAAACTGCTAATCCATAAAGGGTAAAGTTGTGGATCTATATTCACCTCATTTATAGAATGGCTTTTGCACAGCTTTTTAAGCCAATTTGGCCGATTACATTTTCATCAGCAAACATCAAAGCCCAATTCACTCCTTGTTTCATGAGACCCTTTTGCTTAAAATCGGTATTTGCAAACGTTGGCGCTAAGCGCGGATCACTCTTAAAAAAAATGTCGTAAAAAGTCTGAAATAAATCTCCGTTATTTACACATCTTCCAAAACTCGTTATAACTTGTGTCATTTCTTCTTCGGTCATCTCTCTCTACTCTTGATACCATTAACCAAATTTAAAAGCAAAACAGTATCCAAGCCAGCAAGAAAAATGTAAGTTATTATATATGAAAAAGTAACATCATACACAAAAAAACAAAGACACCATAAAATCATCCTTTACGGACAATATTTCGGATCATAAAAATTGTCCATAAATGGCATAAAAAAACCTCAAAGCTTAAACTTTGAGGATTTTTCTGTAGGCTATAGGAAAACTTATTTAGGAAGATCTGAATTGATGACCTTCTCTTCCTTTTTGGACTTGGGAAAAAGCTTCGGGTAAGTTTCTTTAATTCCTTCCATCGCGGAAGGAGTAATAATTAAGTAACGCTTATTAAAAGCATCTAAAACATTATCCGGAACGGCTTTTTCATCAATTGTTGGGTCTGGTTTCCAAAGAGACATAGCGCCAATCATATCTGCAGCAAAAAGTTCTTCAAGATTGCCTATGTATCCATTGTAAATACCAACTAATGGATACTTTTTATCTGGGTCCTTAATTAAAGTAATAGAACCATCTTCTCTCTCCGCTTCAACCATAGAAAAAATATCAATCTTGCCCAATTCCTCTTTAGAGTAAGGCAAAGGAACCATAAAAATAACCATGTCGTAATCAGGATACTTAGCCAGAAGTGTATTAAAATCTTCAGCAGTATTTTCCATCATGGCTTCTTCAGGCATTTCAAGTGACATATCATACTCTTTGATCGGCACTGACTTAACATCTGAAACCTTAGTTTCAAAACCATCTTTAAAAGCCAAGATTAGACGGTCGATGTCTTTGGTATTGCGCACATCAACAGGATGATGAACAACAAGGCATTTACCATTTCCTTCATACTGATTTACCAAGGTATTCGCGAGAATCATCGCTTGTGAGTTTTGATAAAGCTTTTCTCTTTCTATGGCTTTATTATCCACCTTGCTACGAAATAAATTCAGCCATATAGCAATGCCGATGATAATAAATCCGCAAAAAACCGTAATGAACTTTCCCCATGTCTGCTTATGCTTTTTAAACTGCAACTGCCCATAGAACATAAACACTGCCAAAAAAAGCATAATTGCAACAGCTATAAATGTTTGATTCATTTTATCTCCCGGTAATCTTATAGTCTATTAACAAACTTTAGCCTATCATTATATATTAAGCTGTAAAAACTAACACCCCCCTCAAAAAATTTAGGATGACTATTTCTACAATAGTCCTTCACTGGTGTGAAATGAAATTTTTTTTCATTCTCTTACTACTTTTCTCTTTCTTGTACTGGTCTATGTTAGTTAAGTATTTTGTATATCAGGACGAAGCCTTTACATGAACTTTACAGAACAGACAATTGCTATTCCCACACCAAGTGGCGGTATGAACACCGCAATTCTCACTCCAAAAGCACCGGGAAAGTATCCGGCCCTCATACTTTATTCAGAAATTTTCCAGTTGACCGGCCCAATTATGCGTTCTGCTGCAAGCATGGCAGGCCATGGTTTTATAGTTGCCGTTCCTGAAGTTTATCACGAACATCTCGCAGCCGGAACAGTTTTGGGTTATGACGATGCCGGGAAAAATATCGGCAACGATTTAAAAAATAAGACCCGTATCGAAAGCTACGATGAAGGAGTTGTCGCAATTCTCGACTACATGAAGACATATTCTGCATGTAACCAGAGGTTCGGTGCTGTAGGCTTTTGTCTTGGAGGTCACTTGGCATTCAGAGCTGCCTTACATCCACAAATTGAAGCGACTGCTTGCTTTTACGCAACAGATATTCACAGTGGAACCCTCGGTACAAACCAAGCATGCGATACATTTGATAGAATCGATGAGATAAAAGGGGAAGTGATGATGTTGTGGGGACGCCAGGATCCTCATATTCCGACAGCAGGAAGGCAAAAAATTTATAACGAGCTTTGTGACAAAGAAATCAATTTTACCTGGCACGAGTTCAATGCCGTACATGCTTTTATGCGCGATGAAGGCGAACGCTACAATCCAAGCCTGGCTAGAGATTGCTACGGCTTAGTTGTCAATATGTTAAACAGCACTCTTAAAAATCAGTAAAAATCAACTTGCAATAGTTTGATGATTCTTAACTAATTGATTGAATAGTTTGTCGTCGGCTATTCTAAGCCGCCGGCAGATTTCACGTCCCATATTCATTTGAATTAAAGCAAACTGCTCAAGATCATGAACGGCAATCTCAGTGAAGGTCTTAGTTGGGATTTTAATTGCCTGACAATCATTTATAGCTCGCACTGAAGCACTCCTAAAGCTCATGTCTATAAGGGCCATCTCCCCAAAACAATCCCCCTCATTTAATTGCGACAGATAGTACTTATCTCCCTGATGGGTTTTAAAAATATCAACAGAACCCGTTTCAAGAACAAACATACCATCTGGATGATCATTCTCCTTAAAAAAAAGTTCACCTTTGAAAACCCTCACACACTCACAGCGAGCAAGAATACGCCCAAGAATTTTATCTGTAACACCCCCAAAAATGGGTAGTTGCTGCAGTAAGTCTAAGCGCCTTTCGATCATTGTTTGACCCTCATTTTTAGTGTGTCTCTAAAGATAAATATACAAAGCTACATAAGTGATAACAATTGTATAAGTTATTGATTTGCTAATATTTAATAATTAACAACCCGGTTTCTCCTCCTAAAGGCACAGTTTTCCACAAGAGCTTCATGAAAATCCGTGCAACAAATTGGTTAAAAAAGAAACTCAAGTTATGTTTCTTCACTAGCCCTGAAACTCACTTAGAAACTGGCGGGCACTTAAGGTTGGACTTGAAAAGGAGCGATGTGTGAAAAGAAATTCACTCAGTTTATTTACAGTTATTATACTGTTTCTCAGTTATTCATATGCTTATTCTGAAGTCCGGTTTCATCCGCTCTTCACCGATAACATGGTTATCCAACAAGGGGTGCCTATAAAAATCTTTGGAACTGAATCCGTTCCTGTCGGCGACCTCAAAAGCAAACTAAAAATCAGCTTTGCAGGAAAATCTGTTTATGCTGAAATAGATAAAGACGGCAACTGGGAAGCCGATTTTAAGCCGATGAAAGGCGGCTTTGCTAAGCACACCATTCAATCAGAGATAAAGTACAATAAAGATAAGATTTACCGCGAAATTAAAAATGTTTTTATCGGCGACGTTTGGATCTGTGCCGGACAAGAAAACATGGACGAACCGATCAGCAAGTTTCCGCATGTAAAATCTAAGCTTTTAGAAATTGAAAACCAGGGTCTAAAATTTACTGCTATTAAAAAAACAACTTCAGCAACGCCTAAGACGATAATGGAATACGACTACGCCACAAAAAAGAAATGGCAGCCCTGCAAATTCGGTGATGCTCTCTGGGGTTTTTCTGCTGTGGCCTACTACTTTGGTGAAAAAATTACGGAAAATACGAAATTTCCTATCGGCTTGATAGAAGTAACCCATTCGGCTCCAATTGAAGCCTGGATTCCTAAAGAAGAATACCTTGCTGCCGGCTATAAAGAGAAAATTATTAAAAACAAAGATGGTAAACTCTCACTCAAGTCTTCATCTGCAGTTTATAATGGCATAGTTCATCCACTGACTCAACTAAACTTTAAAGGCGTCCTCTGGTCCCACGGCCACGCCAATTCACTTGAACCAGTTGAGTATGGCAAACTCCTTAAAACTCTTATCTCAAGTTGGAGAAAGCGGTTGAATAATCCAGCACTCCCATTTTTTGTTGCGCAAACGGCTCCATACAAAGGTAACGTAACTGATAAATCAGGTGAATCCCTCGCTTGGCTGAGAGTTTCTCAAGCCAGTATACTCTCTATGCCACACACCGGAGTAAGCTCACTCTCAGATACTGGTGGTTTTGAAGATTTAGCCACTCAAGAACCTGCCAAAGTTGGCCACAGGCTAGCCTTATGGGCTCAAAGGCTGGTCAAAAAGTCTACCCCTGTTCTCGGACCTACTTTCAAGAAGATCACTCCCGGATCCGGAAACCTTATAGTTGAATTTAACAATGCCGGCAAAGGCCTTAAAGCTTCTCAAGTAAGTTTACATAAAGCGCCTGGTAAAGCGCCTGGAACAGATACTTCCGCCCTGATTGCCAAAGAGGGAGAAGTTAAAGGCTTCGAAATAGCCGGGGTAGATGGAAACTTCCATCCTGCAACCGCCAAAATCTCCGGCGCCAGAGTTCAGCTCACCTCAAAAGTCGCCAGAAGACCAAAGTATGTGCGCTACGCCTGGAGCAATTTCTCATTGGCAAATGTAAGCAACAGTTACGGCCTTCCTATGTTACCGTTCAGAACAGATAAGCTTCCGGCACCGAATTTCGATGGCTCCTTCCCAACCTCCCCAGTAAACCTGGCAACTGCATCTGGCGAGTCTATGAAAGTAAAACCTCTTAAAGATCAAAAAATCCAAACGGAAAATGTAGCCAATGGCCGTGGCTTTCTCTTTAAAAAGACTAAAAAAGAGGCCATTGCTCTCTTTACCGTTAAGTCACCTGAGTTCCAAAAAGGCAAAAGCCCTAAAACAGATATTACAGTAGTTTTCTTTGATAACACCCCTGGCTACTTAAGCATAAGTTACGACTCTTCTGAAAAAGCAGACAAAGGTTCCAAACTTCCTACCAAGGCCTATAAAAATGCCGGCAAGATCAAGTTATCTGGAACAGGTACCTGGAAGTACGCCAGATTTTCCGTCAAAGACGCTTATTTTGGCCAAAGGTTGTCAGCTTCAGATTTAAAAATTTCTACGGGCAGTGGAGACATGATCATCAGTGGGGTATTTCTCGAAAAAGGTAAATAATGAGATTCCTTCTGGTCACTCTTTTATTTCTGGCCTCTTATCTTGACGCTCAAGAAAACTCTATTCATAACTACGAGTCACAAAAACTACGCGGCTGGACTCTACAGGTACGTAAAACTCTGCTAAAAAATGAACCTTTGTGGTCAGAAGTGAAAGAAGTCCTCGATCTACAATTTCTTCGCATCATCAGGAATGTTCCAAATAAGCACCTGAAGTTTTTTCGATCAGTCACTATCTTTGTAGAAGATGACTTTGGCAAAGGAGCCTGTTACCATCCAAGTTCAGAGTGGTTAAAAGCGAACAACTATATTCCTGAAAAACACCGTACCATAGAAATTTCCAACGCCAAGAACTTTGTGCAATGGACAAAATCCCAACCCTGGATGATTCTTCATGAATTAGCCCATGCTTATCACCACCAGGTGTTAACATTCCGGCAGAAAGAACTGCTAAAAATTTTCCACAAAGCACAGGCAAAAAAGCACTATGAAAAAGTCCTTCATATATCAGGAAGAACACAACGACACTATGCTTTGAATGATCATAAAGAGTACTTTGCAGAAGCGACAGAAGCCTACTTTGGCAGAAATGACTTCTACCCTTTTGTCAGGCCTGAACTCAAACAACATGATCCTGAATTGTTTGAGTTCCTAAAGAAAGTTTGGGAGTAAATAAATACTCCCAGGAAGAACTATCTTTTACCAATACTTTCTACCGGGCAATCTAAAATAGCTTCTTCCACAAGTTCAATATGTTCATTTGATGGCTGAGTATGAACATAAGCACTACCATCTTCGTCTTCACCAAAAACTTCTGGTACCTGTGAAGGACATAAACCACACTGAATGCATCCATCATCTACATCTGGCGCAGTACAGAAAAAGGTACCTTTTACATTTAATTCATGAACATTATTTAAATCAGCCATAACTTTCTCCTTTCTATTAAAGTTGAAAATCATATTGCAATAATGCTGCTTAAAACATTTTTTTATAATCAAGTAGCTGATAATTAATAAGTTGTACTTTAAATCAAAAATAAGTGATCTATAATTTTATTATATTTAATAAAACATGTTATTAATTTTAATAATGAAAGAGATCATCAAATTAGCAGAAAAGTTAATAGAAGTTCGACAAATTCGGCCTCTACTTAAGATTATCTACTCAGCCTTAAACAAAGAAGGGCTCAGGTCAGTTGAAATCTTTAATAAAACTACTAATGAAAGATTTTTCTACAACGGAAATGATTACAGTAAAACTACGACCACATGCTATCCAAAGACTCTGAGTATAAGCTATAAAAACTTTGAAATTATCTTTCACAACTACTCAATTTCAGGCGAAAAGCAGAGTCTCTTAGAAAGCATTGTAAAAACTTCACTCTCACGCTGTTTATTTACTACAAAAATTTCTAAAATTTCCCACGATGCTCATAAAAAAATCAACACTCTAGACAACTACCCCCAAATACCCCACCATAGTACTGCAATGAAAGCCTGCCTCGAACAGGCATCTATAGTGAGCCCTTTTGATACCCCTGTACTTATTCATGGAGAATCAGGCTCTGGCAAAGAACTAATTGCCAACCTTATACACAAAGAATCATCTCGAAAACATAAACAATTTCTAAAAATCAATTGTGCTGCTATACCAGAATCACTTCTTGAAAGCACCTTATTTGGTCATGAAAAAGGGGCTTTCACAGGTGCCGAAAAGACTCAATTGGGCCTCTTCGAAAGAGCTCATGAGGGAACTCTCTTCTTAGATGAAATCGCTGACTTAAGTTTAAATGCTCAAGCAAAAGTATTGAGAGTTTTAGAAAATGGTGATTTTGAGAGAGTTGGCGGTATAAAGACCCATAGTGTTAATGTCAGAATCATCGCAGCAACTCATAAAAACTTGGAAGCGCTCATAGATGAAAAATTATTTAGAGAAGATTTACTCTATAGGCTAAATACTTTCCCACTCACAGTACCACCACTTCGTGATAGAAAAGAAGATTTAGATGATTTAAGCCAAAGCTTATTAAATGAACTATCATTAAAGTTAAAAGTAGCTGTTACCAATACCTCAAAATCATTCCACAAAGACTTATTGAATTATGATTGGCCTGGAAATGTGAGAGAGCTCAAGAATGTCTTAGAAAGATCTCTAATCGTATCAAATGGGAACAATATTTCGCTACAGTTACCTCAAAAGTTAACTGAAAAGAAATTTTCTAGTTGGGATAACGAATGCAAAAAAATAATTATTAATGCTCTGCAAAAGTCTAATTGGAAAGTCCAAGGAGTGAACAGTGCATCAGAAAAGCTTCAACTCAACCCCCAAACACTTTACTCAAAAATACGTAAGTATAAAATTTCACTCAATCAGAATGTTGATTGAGTAAAGATCCATGCCGATAGGACGTGGCTTCGAATTACTCTCTAAAAGGGAGCCTAAGCAATCCTTAATATAAAAGGCTTAACTCTGCGCCGTTCTGCGTGATTTTTTAGTTCATAACACTGTGAACAGAAATAAAGTAAATTACATAGCATGATAGGATAACCTGGGCTAGAATAGCAGAGAAAACTCACGGTATTTCATATTGAAACGGCAAAGCCTACAGCAGATGGCCACGACCACAGGGCCCGGTTTTGGGAAGACTAATAAAGTCATATTTTTAAACTAAATCTAAATATTAAAAGTGAAGAGTCGATAAAAATTTGCATCGGTTTCCGGGATCCTGTATTATATATTACTCAGGGAAAACGGGTACTCTTTAAGGAATATAAAAATGAAAATATTAATAGTCGAAGACTGCGAGATAAACGCTCTAGTCGTCACTGGATTTCTGCGAAAATACAATCCAGCTGTCGAAATCGATTATGCAGTCAATGGAAAAGATGGTGTGTCCATGGCGATGCGTTGCGATTACGACATTATCCTCATGGATATCAATATGCCGGGCATGGATGGAATAACTGCTACAAGGCATATAAAAAAGAACAAACCAAGTCAATTAATCGTTGCTGTTACAGCAGTCGGAATGGACCATCTGGAAGAAAAAAATGCTTTAAGCACTTTTGATCAGATTCTTATGAAACCACTAAACCACAAACTCTTTATCAAAACCCTGGATTCAATGCTCATACCAGCAGACAGCCAAGCTTACTTAGAGTGACTTCCGTCACACAGAGGAGGCCTTACTATTTTGCTTACAGGCACAAAAGATAACCTTTCGACTTTCTTCTGCTTTAAACACATGCTGTGTAAAACCGCTTCCACTATGGGCACCATAGCAGAAAGATTACTTTTTACTCTTACCATACGCACACCAAAAATAACTTTTACCGGCCTCAACATCGACTGCAATTGGCTTATCCGAAGCCCTTACTGCTTTATCCATAGTCACCTATTTATTTTAAATCACTGAACTCTCCTAAGTTCATCTCCTCTAAAAAGTAGAGAAAATCCTGTAAATACTGCGGAGTCTCATCTATAGCAAAACTATTAATTGATTCTGCTGCTCCTGCTCACGGAGGATCTGCTGCATCTGCGATATACTTATATCCTCTTGAATCGTCAACAACTGTTCTAAGCACTCACTTTAAAGCTCCAAAATTTTGTTATATGCCGCAAAATCTAATGTTGTCTTCTTTGCTGCAGGCTCAAAAATTTGCTGGGCAAAATGTAAGGCGGCGATTTTAATATTTAAAGCAATGAGTCTAAAGAGTGCTGCTTGCTCCCTCGATATTTCACATTTTGAAAAAATCACAACAGCAAAGACATCGCCTTTTGGAAGAATTCCTCCGAGGCCAATTACCGATTTAACACCCATCTTTTTTCTGGTCTGGTATATAAGGGGAATCCTCGGCATTTTCTATGTGAAAGACTCCAAAGTGGCAATCATCGCTACTGATCAAAAACTGATTATCATAATCGACTAAATCTGCAAGACTGAGCCCCAATTGCCGAATGAGGTTGGCCACCATTGGCGCTTTTTTAAATGATTCTGAATTCAGAGCAATCGCTTTATGGTTTACAGATTTATGCCGATCGCACCAGGCTTTTTTTCTCCCGGGGAAAGATGGGCTAACAAAGTTATGTAGCGCTGTTCTTGATCAAGTTTTTCATACTTGTCATCGACATAATCTTTCAAAGGCTGATCTAAAGGCTCATAATTACATGTGTGAAAAAAGCGCACAAGAGACAATGCCTCACTACCCGAAGCATCACGAAAATTTCTATATAAAAAGTCGACTGTCTTTGCAGCAAACTCTTCCAGATACTCTGAAGATTTTCCACAGGCCTGCAATGAGCGCCCACGCTCTATACTATCCTGCAGAGAAACATTGCCAATCTTAACCATTTTATTCACCCTTAAATAAGCTGGCAAGCTCGATTTTCTAGAAACACTTTTACTTTAATATGCTGCGAACTACCCAAGGATTACAAGCCAAAGAGGTTCAAATTGCCGTTGAACTGCAAATACAGGCACTATTGAATTAAAGGGGTGTTTGTTATAGCATTAATTTGATGGGAGTGTGAATAAGGGAAATTGATGACTGGTAATAATTTATACGAATTATTGTACACAAGTACAGCGAAAGAGGGTTTTGAAGAGTCCGAGCTTGCGGACATCCTGCAATTCGCTAAGATCAACAACTATAAGTATCAGATCTCAGGCATGCTAATCTACTACAGTCACTCATTTGTGCAGATTCTTGAAGGCGACAAACAAGAGGTCATAGAGCTATTTCAAAAGATTTCTAAAGACCCCAGGCACCATGACATCGAAGTTTTCTATCAAGGAGGAATTTCAGAACGGTCATTTGCGAACTGGTCCATGGCCGGAAAAATTCTTAATGAGGACGAATTAAAAGTACATTTAACTGAAATCGAGCCTCTTGATCAAAACCACTTATCCAGCCATATATTGAATTCGGTCCCGAGTGTCGGCAAAAATTTGTTTTTACACTTGAAGCAAGAGATTACTTCTTAAGTCTTAACTTTGATTCTCTCATAAAAAGTATCGCGCTGCACAGGCTCAAAACCACCCTCGCGGATCATCTGCTTAACGCCTTCAACAGAAGTCTTGTTAATGTGACCAGTTTCAGCATGAACATTTTCTTCAAAGAGCGTACCGCCAAAGTCATCCGCGCCATAAGACAAAGACTTTATACCAACATCTTTACCTTCCGAAAACCAAGAAGCCTGAACATGGTCAAAGTTATCCAGGTAAATACGCGAAATGGCTAACATCCGGTAGTAATCTTCACCAGTTGTCTCACGAGTAATTTTCTTTCCAAGAAGGGTATTATCTTTTTTGTAAGACCAAGGGACAAATGCCGTGAAACCGCCTGTTCTGTCCTGAATCTGACGAATAGCCTCTAAGTGCTCAATCACATCTTCCGGCTCTTCGCGGTGACCGTACATCATCGTGGCAGTCGAACGCATGCCGACTTCATGAGCTTCTTCATGAATCGAAAGCCACTTTGCGACTTTCTGCTTCTTTGGAGAAATGCGGTTACGGACTTTCTGTGAAAGGATCTCTGCACCACCGCCAGGAAGTGAGCGCTGCCCGGCGTCGTAAAACGCCTGTATAACTTCTTTATCAGTCATACCACAAACTTCAGCGACATTTTGAATTTCCGGGGCAGAGAAAAAGTGAGGAACAATTTCCGGAAACTCTTCTTTAGTCATACTGATGATGTCTGTGTAGTAGCTAAGTGGTAAATCAGGGTGAAGGCCGCCCTGAAGAAGAACAGTCGTCGCATTCAGCTTTTTGGCATCAGCCATAAACTGACGAACTTCTTCAAGAGTCTTTACATAAACCTCAGAATCACCGGGCTTTCTGTAGAAAGCACAGAAAAGACAATCAGCATCGCAGGCATTTGTATAATTCGGGTTAGTGTCGATGACATATGTAACTTCAGTAGCCGGGTTCTTGGCATTTCGAACTTCAACAGCCCGCTTCTGCAAATCAAAAAGATCCGCATTTTTATAAAGTTCTACACCTTCCTCAAATGTAACTCTGCTCATGTACTTTTACCTGCAATTATAAATTCCGCCTTATATATAGTGCGATCCTGTCATTCGTCAAAAGTCTTTGCGGTAATGTTTAACGGATAAAGTTTTATCATCTACTCTATTTGCCTAAATAAGCTCTAAACTTTTTATCCGAAGGGGTATAGCTCATTCTATCTTTATTCTGCTCATACCAATCAATAATATCCAAATTAGTGTCGACTCTTTCTTTTAAAACTTTCCTCGCCTCTTTAACTATATAAGCTTGCTCGAAAGCTGGTTGTTTGAGAATCTCAATAATTCGAGATAAAGCATGGAAATTACCAACGTATAAAGCACATAACGCTTTCATATCTCCATCTAAGCCGCGTTTTCCCATTACATTTCTATAGCCCTCATTTACAGCAGCTCTAATTCTTGAGTGTTCCAAGGAAGTTTTTTCGACTTCTTTAACATTCTTTAGATATCTGTTTTTTTCTAAGTATTTTAAAAGTACATAGTTACCATCAGACTTATCTGCCATTGCTACAAGCTTAATCCAATAGTGACTCACCTTAGGATCTGATTGAATCCCCTTTATCAGCGTCCGCCAGGCTTTGCGAACCCAGTCAGGCTTTTTTTCCATCACTCGAGCTAATTGAGGGTACTGTTCTAGAAAGCGATAAAGCAGTTTCTCGTCTTTTTCCCTAAACCTTAAAATGACTGATTCTGCAATATATAACTTTATATTAAGCAATCGACTGCTTAACATTTCCGCAAAGTACCGCTCTGGTATTTTATTCAAGAGATATACTTGGTAATCGGAAGAAGACTTTGACTCTTGCCCAGTTGTTAAGCGATCAATTTTCTTTAAGTAGTCCTTAACTACACTGGAATTAAATAATACAGGAATTTCCAGAGCCAGGAGTTCATCCTTTTTTGCGCTCTCACTAAAAGTAAATCTTTCTGGATTCAACCACCAAACAGCTTCTTTACTTTCTGTAAGCATTTCCTCTTCAAGGTCAGCTACTTTAACTTCAAGCTCTGTGAGCCTTTTGTTCATTTTAACTAAAAAATTTTTAATCGACTTAATTTCCGACTCTACTTTTGTTTGTCCGAAAGAACAAAAGGTAAGTACACATGAAAGAATAAACCCTAATTTCATACACCCCTCAGACTTAATGTTTTTTATGTTGAAGTACGATTCTACTACTAAGAAACAACAATAAAACTACTTTCATGAGTCTAATAAACTACGTACTTCATTCGTTTTTTATTAAAGCGAAGTCTAGCTCTATTTGCCTCATACCAAGAAACAACATCTTGATCTGTATCGGCAAGTCTAAGTAAAATCTCTCTAGCTCTTCCACGACTATAATCGTCTGCGTTATTTACAGGATTTATAAGATTAATGACATGCTCCAGCGCATCCAAATGCCCATACTGAACTGCACAAAATGATGCATAATCTAGTTCGTGAGACCGACTCAATTTTTTACTCTGCCACATTCTTTTAACAGTAGCTTCAATAGCTTGAGAAGATAACGATGTTTGGGTAAGATATTTAAGGGCCTCGACCGATCCCCGCGATTCAAAATATTTTTGTAAAGCCTGATTTCCTTTCAAAGAATTTTTCTTTACTGCCATTTGCATCCATGACGATGGTAAATACTGCTTCGTTGAAAGCCCCTTAATCACAATTGGCCAGGCTAAAGCCTCCCATTGAGGGCTACTTGCTACAGTCTTTAAAAGCTCTGGAAACTTAATCAAATATTTAAGGACGATGCCTTTATGTTGCTCTCTTATACGAGCAGGCAAGGTATATTCAATATAGTGAATCAAATGATAATCTGCATGTTTCAAAATTGTAGACAGATAATTCATTGGTATCTTCTTAAGCAAGTAAGCTTGATAGTCAGTTGGATCAAATGACCTTTGATTTTTAGTTGCTCTAGAAATTTGATCAAGATACTTTACAACTAAATCATGATTAAATGTCCTAGGAACAGTGATAGCTCTCAACGCTTCTTTATTTGCGTTCCTCCCAAATCCATAACTGACAGCATCATCGTTCGCTGAAATATTTTGGTTATTTCCCCTTAAGGCCTTATTTTCTTTCTCTAACTCTTTAACCTTGGCTTCGAGCTCCTTAAGCCTTTTGTTCATCTTTATCACATAAGCTTTAATCGCTTTGATATCGGACTCATTTTTTGTCTGGCCAAATGTAGAAGTTGCGAGAACAACTAGTAGAAAAAAGAATAACCTCATACGCCCTCTTTAAACATTTTTTTTGAAGCACTACTATAATGCTACTTACAACTCTTACTTTCCCACCTAACCAAAAAAACCTGGAAGATCAAAAATCTTCCAGGCTGGCTTTTAGTGGTTCCACCCCACTAAATTCTATGTAAATTTTACTATGCCAGAGCGTCGTCCGCAACGTGGTACTTCGGATCTTCAAGGATGTTCACCTCAACGATGTCCCCGGCTTTCTTAAGAAGCATCGCACACTCAGCACTCAAGTGACGTAAGTGTAAAACCTTACCTACAGCTTTATAACGCTCACTTAAACCGTGAACAGCTTCTATACCAGAGTGATCACAAACCTTGGCATCTGCAAAGTCAATATAGACGTCTTTCGGGTCATTAGATGGATCAAATTTCTCTTTGAAAGAAGTGATTGAACCGAAGAAAACATTACCGGCTATGTTGTAAGTCTTTTGCTCTTTACTCTCTTCACTGACTTTAACACTGATTTCTTTCGCTGAGTTCCAAGCGTAAACCAAAGCAGCAATGATGATACCGATAAAAACAGCCACAGCTAAGTCGAGTAATACAGTTACTGCTGAAACCACAATTATTATGAAAATCTCTGATTTTGGAATTCTGCCAAATAGACGCAGTGAAGACCATTCGAATGTTGCTATAACAACCATGAACATCACACCGATCAATGATGCAACTGGAATCATTTCGATAAGACCCGGAGCAAATAAAATGAAGATCAACATGAAGATCGCGGTTGCGATTCCTGAAGTTCGACCACGACCGCCCGAGTTCAAACAAATCATACTCTGGCCAATCATTGCGCATCCGCACATACCGCCAAATAAACCACTGACAATATTACCCGCACCCTGAGCCACTGACTCACGGTTACCCTGACCACGCGTCTCGGTAATTTCATCGATAAGTGACATGGTCATAAGAGTCTCAATCAAGCCCACAGAGGAAAGAATAAACGCCAAGATCAATACCGTAAGTAGAGCGTTTCGTGAGTCTGGGTCGCCCATATCCCATGAAATCTCAGGAATATGTAATGTCGGTAACACTCCTTTCAAACTTCCGTCCAAAGCATCCGCATTATCTTTCTCACCTTTAGAAACTTTTTCAGCTTCTTTTTCAGCCCAGCGTGCTTTTATCTGATCTGCTGTAGGTCTCGCTGCTGCTGTGGCATGCGCGACTTCAGTAAACTTACCGTGTGGAGTGGCATCCTTAATCACATCGAAATTGTCAGTAATTATCTCCTTTTCAGTCATCGATAAACGCTGACCTTCAACGACTTCGCGAACGAGCTTAGACTCAAGCGGAGTAAATGTCACCAACATCGTACAAACGGCAATGGCAGCAAGCGGCGCAGGTACAGCCTTAGTGAACTTAGGAAGAAAGTGAACGATCGCCATAGTTAAAACAATTAAGCCAATCATCGTCAGCATTGGAGCACTGGTCAACGCCATCCAATCTCCAGCATAAGTGAAGATTTCGTGTTTCTCGTCGTAGACGACGCGGGTATTTTCCTTAAATTGACCAAACTGCGCCATACCAATGACGATTGCCAGGCCATTGACAAAACCCAGCATAACGGGGTGCGGTAACAGCCGGATAAATTTCCCCATTTTAAAGGCTCCGAAAAGAACCTGCAAAATACCAGTTAAAACGACCGCTGCCAAAAGGTACTCAAGACCAAACATAATGATGAAGGCCGTTGTCACAACTGCCATAGAACCAGCTGCACCTGAGATCATCGCCGGGCGACCACCAAAAGCTGCTGTTATAAAACCTATAAAGAATGAACCATAAAGACCCATCATCGGGTCAATACCTGCGACAAATGTAAAGGCCACTGCTTCCGGTATAAGCGTCAGAACAGCAGTCAGCCCGGATAGGACATCGTCTTTCAGGTTTCTGGGTTTTTTAGTAAATAACTGAAACATGTATTTCCTTGATTATTATAAATTCGCGCAAGAGGCGTTGAGGGAGTGCTGAGTCACAACAAAATCCGATAGACTCCCTGAGTCAGAAAAGGCGCATTATGCCCTAGCACAGCCAAAAGTAAAGCTGAATTGCATAATTTTTTTCTTAAAACTCTCAGCCTCAAGTGTAAGGAAATAGGCATTTCTAACAAAATTACTGACTGCCCTTTATTACGCAAAACTCACGACTCATAGTAAAATATTTACAATTCAAAATTTTATCTGTGACACAGCCTTAACAATTTAGAGCTTTACAAGCCCTGACTGCGGCACTATATACTGCCTGTGTATTTGGGGTGGAGGCTCTGCCTGGCTGTAAAGCCAAACTGTATGATGTATGAAAAATTTTCGGGAATAACAATGATTAAAGGTCTTATATTTGATCTTGACGAAACACTGGTGAACCGATCGGCTACCATGGCGCTTTTTTTAAAAGAGCAACATGAACGATTCAGTCACCATCTGACTATCTGTCAGGATACTTTTGTCAAAGAAAACCTCATTTCCCAAAACAATGGCTATACGGAAAAAACTGAAGCCTATAAGCAGGTTTGCTCAAAACATTTTCAAGATGCAGCTTTACCGAAAAAACTGTTCGATGATTACATCAACAATTATGGCAATAATGCCATTGCCATGGATGGCACTGTTGATTTACTTGAACGTCTGCAGGGAAAGTACACGCTGGCCATGATTACCAATGGTAAAACCAACTGCCAGAACAAGAAAATCGATAGTCTGGGAATCCGCCACTACTTTAAAACCATCAAAATCTCTCAAACTGAGGGCATTGCTAAACCAGATCAAAGAATTTTTAAAAGGTGTCTTGAAGACATTTCGCTCAAACCAGAAGAATGTGTTTTCATCGGTGATCACCCTGACAAAGATATTGAAGCCGCTAAATCTCTTGGCATGAAAGGCATTTGGGTACAAAATGACGTTTACCAAGAGCCGAAAGATTGCGATGCTGTACTAACTGCTTTGGATCACTTTGAACAAGTGTTACAAACTATGGCAGTAACTGCCTAGATCGGTCTGTACTTTAGAGCTAAACCAACCAAAAAATTGCGCAAGAACTGATTGCCACACTCTTTGTAATTCTTATGACCTGGACGACGGAATAAAGCTCCAAGTTCAGACTTAGTGACTTTGAACTTGGCCAAATCCATAATCTCTAGAATATCAGTATCCTTCAATTCCAAGGCAATCCTGATCTTCTTTAGAATGATGTTATTTGACAACTTATCCGGCTTAGGAAAAGGCTTCTGCCCCGGCTTTGGCTCTTGCTTGCCGCGATTTTTAACGATGAATCCATCCAAAAACGCATCAAGGATATTGTCGTCACACTCCCAAAAACCCTCTTCCTCTTCTTTCTTTAGAAGATTCACAAGGTCAAGTGCTTCCATCTTGCAGTCACCAAGTTTAAAGATCTCGATCAACTCTGCATTCTTAAAGTGAAAGGCATAACGGATCCTAATTAAAATATCGTTTCTATTCATCTCTATGGATCCTCTTTCTCTGATTGTTGTCTGACGGTTTCAGTCAATAATAACCGTTGACTCCTTTGTGTCATTGCATAATATCAAAAATTTGGTAATGTTTATCAATTTTCTGAAGGTTGGAGCTTATGACAAAAGAAAATAAAGAAGAGCTAAAGTTAATCACTGAGTTGGTGGGAATTGCCAAATCTTTGGTTAAGCGCATTCAAGAACAATGGGCCGCCATGGCCAGTCTTATGGCGATTTTAGTTACCATATTGATTCTTACTTCAATGAATGCCAAAGATAAAGATGGCAATGAATACAATCTACTGCTCATGGCTGTAGGCTTTTTCACAATTATTTTACTTCTTGGCAAAGACCGGACGACAAAAACGGAAGCTCTATCAGCGCCAGACAAAGATCCAAACAGCACTGACCCGGAAATTGCCTTTCATGTCTTTTTTCATGCTCTCGAGGCCGAAAGCCTACAGTATAAAATCCTTCAGGCCTTGAGCAATAAAGAAGCGTTAAGTCTTCCTGAACTCAGTCAAGAACTTCAGTACAATACGGCAATGGTGCGCAAAAGTGCTGATAGAATGGCCGCCAAAGGCTTCCTTGAAACTCTGCCGGGCGAAAAACCGAAACACATAAGCTACAAGACAGCTTACAAACTGCCAAAGAAGTGTTAAAAAATTAACTTTTTCAACGCTATTGAAGCCTTCACTTGCATTATGTATACCCGTAATGAATACACTAAGAGGAATGTATGATTAGTAAACAAACTGAAGCTATAGATGCATTTACTGATCCTCCAGGAGTCAGACTGTGTGCTGCAGTACAGCGCCATTCCAGATTAAGGCATAACAACAAATAATTTAATTGGTTTTGAAAATTCCGAAAAAGGCAAGGCAGTTAAGTCCTCTTCGGATCATCTAATTACACTGCCGGTATTCCAAAAGTTAGTTCGTTAAGCTTATCTGGAATACCAAGACTGTTCACACTCCAAACCTGGATTTGAAGTCACATCTACTAGTTTAAAAAATAAGGCCCGTACCTTTATCAGGTGCGGGCCTTTTCAGTGTAACTAAGTAAATAAAATACCCGCATTTGAGACGATGCAGGCATTTTCTCGGTGTCGTGACAGGAGTGATCACGTAATGATAATCTAAATGTAAGATGCACTCTTGCTGAATGCATCCCCCCCATTCAGGTGGTTTTGCCATTATTTTTCAACAGAAATAATCTCTGTCTTCACTTCTACCTTTGGCTCATTCCATTTAACCAGCTTACCATCGCTATCAAATTCCAAGTTGTGACTTTTGTCTGAAGGTTGACTCAAAATACCATCTGAGTGCGTATATATCAGGTAAGTCGTAGCCACTTCATTTTCGGTGAAAGTATAGATAATGCTATTCCCCAATAACTCTTGAGCTTCCTCAACAGTCATTCCCTTTTTGAGCTCACCCCAATTTTCTAAATTCGGTTTTGAAATCTCCCCTCCTTTAACCGTATTTACAGCCTCTTTATAAGCTCCCTTTACCTTATTCCAGGCATACATTCCCCCGCCTATTGTTACCGCTAGAACGATCATAAGTACAATTAATATTTTCTTCATATTTTCCCTTAGTTATCTTCTATATGAATTTTTACTTTTGGATCTCAAATCATCAATACATATTATAATTAACCACCTCGTTTATAATCGTAGCTTATACGAAAACAAATAAGCTTAGTTCTTCTGCAAGATTGACTCTCATCTGCCAGAGCAGTATGTTGATAATTGCTTTTATTTAATTTTACAGGAAGAAATGGAAGACATACCGGAAATCATTAAAGAGATGTCCCCTGGAGATACTCTCGAGAAAGGCCTTAAACTATTTGAGAAAGGGGCAGTACTCGATATCAGCCCAAATACTAAAGGGGCCACCATAAGACTCGCCAGTCGTCCGGGAAAATTTGAAACTATTCACCTTACTGTAAAATTCGAAAGCCTGCTTTCAAAATGTTCCTGTGGTGTCGCTATGTCCGGGACTCTCTGCTGTCATGCAGTTGCCGCGGCTCTGGCTTACCGCCAGGCGTTCCGGGAAAAATTTGACTATTGCTTTGATGACTGCAACGGCATAGATGGAGGCGACACGGTCTGGAGTGGAGCCACACCCCCTCCGGTGGACACTACTCGTTCTGCTCTCAAAAAGAAACACTTGAAAGACATGGTCCGACACTTTGAAAACTTCAAAGGCAAACTCTTCCTCAGGACGTCTGTACCTCCCAAAGGCGAAAGTCGCTGGCATCAGGTAAAAATCAAAGCCGAGTTGCACTACGAAACAAAAATTTTCTCTAGTAATAATATCCGCCGTATCCTCGATATGGATAATGCCGCTGGCGGTATGAGCTTGCAGGACTTTCCACCACAAGATCAAATGATCATGCGTTACCTGACTAACCAGGTTGACCGCAAAAGCAATGACTTTGTTATGAATGCCCATAACCTCAGTGGCCTTTTTCACTGTCTGGCTGGTTTTACCAGATTTTTCAGCAGTGACAAAGCCATCCGCATAAGTCCGCACCGGGTTTCACTGGTCCTCAAAGTCAAGCAAGAAGAAAAAGGCTATATTCTCTCTCCAGCTCTGCAAGTGGAAGGTCAGGGCCTTTTACAATTGGAAGACTGTACCATTCTAGCTGGTATCAGCGGTTTCTGGATTGGCTTTAATTATGAGTATTTCTGGCTTCCGGGCGTGGCTGACGTTCAATGGATTAGCGGCTTTCTTAAAGGCGAAGAAATCTTTATCGGCGAAGATGAATTTGCTATGTTGCGCATTGCCTGTGAAGAACACACCATTCCCGTTACTCTGCAGCTCGAAGAAAACAATTCTGTTCTGGTAGAAGAACCTTGTACGCCACTTATGAACCTCGATTGGAACAACGGCGTTATAAAAGCCACAATTTTCTTTAAGTATGCGAATTACATAAGCGTTAAATCTTCTTCAGATACAGTGTGGGATGGCCAGCGCTTTGTCGTACGTGATCAACAAGCTGAAGAAGAAGCCTATATCTGGCTAACCGAAAATAAGTTTGAGCAACAAGATGGCGCTGAAAACACTTTTTTCCTCAGTGATTTCGATGCCATAAGTCAATTTCTCTTAAATATACTCCCCGAACTCAACCAGACTTGGGAAATCTACTACTCGGAAACTTTCTCATTGTCTGCAAGACATATCCGCCCAATTCAAATGAAAGCCCACACCGAACAGGAAAATGAAAACTGGGTTGAACTCGGAATCGATTTCTTACTGAATAATGAATCACTCAACGAGTGGCAGGCTATCTTCAAAGCAGTTCGCAACGATCATGAACTGGTCCTTATGAAGGATGGCTCCCTGGCAAAGCTCAGCCCGGATACCATAAATGCTCTCAAGCACATGCCTGAGATCGAATCCCTAAATACCGGCAAGTACCGTTTCTCGCGTTACATGTCTCTGATGATGAATAACATTTTAAGTGGCAGCCTCGATGAACATGGTGCTCCCTGGCGCGAAATTCAGGAAAAGCTCCTCGAAGCCCCAGAAGAGCCAAATGGTATTTCTGAAGACCTCGACACAACACTCAGGCATTATCAAAAAGATGGTGTTGCCTGGCTGCAAACTATGAAGGAAATTGGTTTCAACTGTGTGCTCGCAGACGAAATGGGTCTTGGTAAAACAATTCAAGCTCTGACTCTAGTCTCCAGTACTTACGATAAAGACAACGGCCCCAGTCTGGTTATCTGTCCCAAAAGTTTGATCGACAACTGGGCCAACGAAGCAGAAAAGTTTGTACCACACCTCAAAGTGAGAGTTATCTCCGGAACCAAAAGAAATCTCGAAGACGAAAGCCTTAAAGAAGCCGATATTCTCGTAACTTCTTATGCCCTGATTCGTCGCGATATTAAATTTTACCAGAGCCTCAGCCTGAATAACCTTATCCTAGATGAAGCCCAAAATATCAAAAACCATGCGTCGCAGACTTCACAGTGCTGCCGCGTCCTGGATGCCCGCTTCAAACTGGTTCTTTCCGGTACTCCGGTCGAAAACTCTCTGCGTGACATCTGGTCCATATTTGACTTCATTCTTCCAGGCCTTTTGGGTTCAATCAAAGATTTCAAAGGTCGTTTTGAGCTCAACCCTGATCTAATCGAAGAAGGCGCCAAAGTCTCTCCGGCTCAAGAGCTGGCCACCAGAATTCGCCCCTTCATTCTGCGTCGTTTAAAAAAGGATCTTCTCACACAGCTGCCGCCTAAGCAAGAACAGATTCTTTACTGTGAACTCAACGAAGAGCAAAAGAGTATTTCTGGAGCTCTTGCCAGTGAAGTCGGAACTTTATTTGATGAACTTGACGGTAACCTCAACCGCAAACGCTTTACAGTTCTTGCCGTACTTATGAAACTGCGTCAGGCCTGTTGTCACCCCAAGCTGATTCGCGCCGTTAAAGAAGCTAACAAAGAGATAGAGTCTGCCAAATTTGAGCTCCTAAAAGAACTTCTCTACGAAATTCGCGACAGTTCACGACGTGTTCTTGTTTTCAGCCAGTTTACATCTATGCTTAAAATTATCGCGACCTGGATGACTGAAGAAGGCATAAAGTTTGAGTACCTCGATGGTGCCAGCAAAAACCGTCAGGATAAAGTCGATCGCTTTAATAACGATGAAACGATCCCGGTCTTCCTGCTCAGTCTGAAAGCCGGTGGTACAGGTCTCAATTTAACCGGGGCAGATACCGTCATTCACTACGATATGTGGTGGAATCCTCAGGTGGAAGATCAGGCAACTGACCGAACTCACCGTATCGGTCAGGAAAAATCCGTCAATGTCATCAAGCTTGTCGTCAAAGACACTATTGAAGAAAAAGTATTAGCTCTGCAGCAGCAGAAACGCAAACTTTTCGAAAATATCATGGATGGCATACCGACAAAACTCGGTGAACTGGATGAAAAAGATCTGAAATTCCTGTTGGGAGAATAGGGAATTTCTTCCCTCTGCAACTTTTTCTAAACTGTCAGTTATACAATATCAGAATTTGACGGATAACATTTAAAACATAAGTTAGATTATCTACATAAAGAAGGGCAAGAGCGTGCTAAATAAATATTATTTTCTACTTTGTATATTGATTTCTACCAGCTTGTACTCGGTAGACTTAATTCCAGGAAAAACTTTTCATATTGACTTTCCTCAACTTGGAAAAACATGGACAAAGAAACCGGCTAGGATGGGTATCTATATTCCAAAAGATTACACAGCTAAAAAATCATTCCCTCTTATGGTGTGGTATGGAGGGGGAGAAGGCACTGACAATCCAAATATTGCTAAGAAACTAGTCGGAAACTCAGGCTATATATGTGTTGCGGTTCCATATCACTATCAAGACGAGAAAACCACAGGAGGCTGGGCTGGCACAACATGGAAATACTACAACACCATGTTTACCAAGCTACACCAAACTGTGCCCAACATTAATTCAAAGCACCGTGTTTGTTCTGGCTTCTCTTCTGGTGGAGCAGCTATACTGAGTTTAATTGGTCGCTCACCTGAATTCCGTGATTATTTCTATGCGTTTATGCCGGGAGGTGCGGGTTGGAATATGGGAGGTTTTGACAAAATCAAAGGTCGCCCGATGTATGCCTATATGGGAGAGAAAGATTCTAGAGTTGGCAGCTATGATAAAATGAAAAACGAGGCCAAAGATAGTGGCATAGACATTACCTATTTACGATTTAAAGGTGGCCATAGCATGCCATCTCAGCACTACCCGGAAATGCGTAAGTGGATCGAAGATAAAGTTATTTTTAGGGAGTTACCACAGCTAAGCGCCACACTACAAAAAGACTTTAAATCAAAAAAATACGCAAGTGCTTACAAAGCAGCTAAAGAAATTCTTAATATAGCAACAGACGACATGCCCGTTTATAAAGAAGCTGAGACAATTATGGCAAAGACAAAGCCTTATGGTGAAGCGATGACAAAGAAAATTTTAGCTTCAAAAGCCAGAGTCGATCAGATCAAAAAATTCATTCTTGAATGGGAGGGTGCTGAATTTACTCAACCTTTAAGAGAAAAATGTGACGCGTATGCCAAGGCTCAATTAGAAAAGATCCTAAGCCAGAAAGTGGTCTCCCCAGTTTATCTAAAACGTTTTATCACTTACTGGAAAGGTTTTGGTATTGCTGATCAAGCAACGGAAAAACTTGATGGTTTAGCTGGCTCTGCACTCGATAAAATAACTTTCAGCCGCAACAATAACATGAGTAAGTTCAAAGCCCTTGAGCGCTTCATTAAAGAATGGACTCCATCCACTAAAATCAATGAGGCCAAAAATTTCATGGAAGAGTATGCGTCTCTGGAATTAAAAGAAATTAAAGAGATGACTGGCTCCAGACAAAAGTCAAAGCTCAAATCTTTTGCCCGTTATTTCCCCGGTTCTCAAGCTGCTTCTGAAGCAGAAAGTATGTTGAAGAAATAACTCTATGAAAGCACTACCTGAAAACGTCCAGCTCTACAAATCTACTCCCGTATTTAATCAGGACACCATTCCCAAAGGCATTCTCAATCAGCACAATACCAAGGCTGGTACATGGGGAAAGCTAGTCGTTTTAAGTGGCGAAGTCATTTTTGTCGACCTACAAAACAACTGGGAAATCACTGCCACTGCCGATCGACCTGTCAATATAGTCCCAGAGGCCTGGCATCATCTTAAAGTTTGTGGTCCAGTCGAGCTTAAAGTTGAATTTTACAAAGAGTAATTTTAGCGACTTAGAAGTATTTTTACTTGAACTTAAGCTTATGAGCGTGAACAGTAATTAACTGTATTTTTTCAAGGGAACACTTATGGAAACTATTATCGGCATTGATCTTGGCACAACAAACTCTCTTTGTGCTGTGTTCAAAGACGGTAAGCCGATTCTTATCCCTAACAGTGAGGGGCAATTTTTAACTCCCTCGGCAGTCGGCATGGTCGATGAAAAAGTCATAGTCGGAGCAGCTGCAAAAGACCTCAAAGTCAACAAGCCTGAATTGGCAGCTCTATATTTTAAACGAAATATGGGGACTGACAGCGATTTTAAAATCGGCAAAAAAGTCTTTAACGCCCCTGAACTATCAGCTGTTATTCTCAAAACCTTGAAAGAAGATGCCGAGAAGTTTCTTGGACACGAAGTCAAAGACGCTGTCATCACCGTACCGGCCTACTTCAATGATCATCAGCGCAAAGCCACAAAACTGGCCGGTAAAATTGCCGGGCTGAATGTCAAAAGAATTATCAACGAACCAACTGCGGCGGCCTTGGTTTACGGTTTTCACGATCAGGATGCCGATAAAAAACTGATGATCATCGATCTTGGCGGAGGTACTTTCGACGTTACCATCATGGAAATCTTTGAAGGTTCCCTCGAAATAACCTCAACTGCTGGAGAAAGCTTTCTCGGTGGTGAAGACTTCACATTCCGAATGGCCGCCTGGACCCTCCAGCAAGCCGGTATGAATTTCGAAATGGTCGAATTCCGCAAACCGGAACTCATGGCTCGTATGCTCAAGCTTTGCGAAAAAGCCAAGCGTTCATTCGCCGACAAAGAAGAAGTTGAGATTTCTATTCCGGATGAAAAAGGCGAGCTGACAGATCAAAAAATCAGCATGAGCAGTGAGCAATTCACTGAAATTACTGCCGAACTCATGAAGCGCCTCGAAAAACCAGTGATTCGCGCTTTGAGAGACTCTGAAACTCTACCGGATGAAGTCGATGAGGTCATTCTTGTTGGCGGTGCAACCCGCATGTCCCTGGTAACCGACTTCATAAAAAACTTATTTAAAAAAGATCCTTGTTGTGAATACAATCCGGATCAGGTCGTCGCTCTTGGAGCTGCAGTACAAGCCGCTCTCATCAAAGACGATCAGGCCGTAGAAGACATGGTCATGACAGATGTCTGCCCCTTCAGCCTCGGAACAGAAGTCACAAAAGTATTTGGCCACCAGAACCAGGATGGCTATTTCCTGCCAGTGATTCATCGCAACTCTGTCATCCCTGTTTCGAGAGAAGAAGTCGTCTATACCATGTACGACAATCAGCGCCAACTGAACATCGAAGTCTTTCAGGGCGAAGCCCGCAAAGTCAAAGACAACATTCAATTGGGCGAATTAAAAATTGATGACCTTCCGAAACATCCCAAAGGCATGCCGATTCACGTTCGTTTCAGCTATGACATGAACGGCATACTGGAAGTTGAAGTTTTTATTCCTGAAAGTGGTAAGAAATACAGTACCGTACTGACGAATCACGCTAAACACCTCGATGAAGATGACCTCCAGGAAGCTGTAGAGAAAATCCAAAAGCTTAAGTTTTACCCTCGAGATGACTTGAGGAATCGCCGCCTGCTGCTTTTTGCCGAGTCCGTCGTTGGTGAATTAAATGTTTACGAACGTCAAAGTCTGGAAGAACTGATCGACACTTTTGAAACTGCTCTGAACAGTGGCGACAAAGATTACTTTGAATCGACTCAAAACCACCTCTTAGTAAAACTTTCCAGTCTTGGTCACCCTTATAAAAGCAATCCCGAAGGTTTGACCGAATGACAGCCCGCAACAGTGCCGATGACTATTTTAAAAACATAGTCAAAGCACTTGAGGAACAAAATGTCGAAGACTTAATTTACGCTCGAAGAGATCACTACAACATCATGCCGGCCGACCCCAGTTTTCCGGTTGATAAAGACGAGCGACAGGCTTTAACCAAAGAACTCAACAAACTGTCAGCCACTTTTTGGGATAATGAGAAAATAGCTGAAGATCTGGATAACTTTCCCGAAAACCATTTCCCTGAATTAAAAGACTGGGTTTCTAACCTCATCACTGTTGCCAGTGAACGCCAGCAACTGGAAAGAGTATTTAACAAACACCAAAAAGCTCCACCTCTCATCATCCAGTTTTTCCGGAATTTCTATACCAGCTCCGAAAGGCAATCGACAAAAATTCGCAAGAATTATCTGCTCAAATTACAAAGCAGTAAAGGCCTGACAAAGTGGCATACGAAGTTTATAAACTCTGTAAAAAAAGCAGCTCCATTGACAAGTGCACTCTATGAAGTCGAACTACTGAACAGCGGGAAAAAGCGATCTTTTCGCCTTTTTAAAACATCTGGCAACGATAACTCCGGAAATGTTGGTTGCCTGATCTTTGTGCTTATTTGGATAGCCATCAAATTTTTAGAGTCGGTACTCTAATGAGCGATTTCAATATAAACGATCCCTACGATTTTTTTGAACTTGCTGACGGCTTTACCAAGAAAGATTTAAAACGTGCTTACACTAAAAAAATAAAACAGTATAAGCCCGAAAAATTTCCGGATGAGTTTATGAAAATTCGAGCCGCTTTTGAGCAGCTCGAACAAGAACTCGCTTATGGTAAGCCATATCGACAAAACAAAAAATCCCATAAAAAGGTCGAACTGACTGAAGAAATGGAAGCTCAAATAGCCGAATTCCTCAGCCTACCGCAAGAAGGCGAAAATCTACAGATCAACATTCAGTTAACTCAAGGTAAGGAAGCTGAAAACAAGTCGTTACCAGATTTGCAGGACACCATAGATGAGATTCAACAAACGCCCTTTGTCGAAACCTATGCTCACCTGAGTGATGATAATTACCACGAAGTTTGCCAAAAAATTTCGCAGCAGGACTCTTCATCTATACGCGAACAGGTTCTCAATCTACTGCTCACTGAAAAAGATACAGGACTGGAAAAGGTTCTCGATGGTTTTATAGAGCTTTATAAAAAATACCCCGATGAACCGCTCATAGAACAAACCCTGCGTTATATCCTTCGAGAGGACATGCCTAAAGAATTACTTGAGTCCACACTTCTCAGACTCGCCTCTTGCCTTGGAGGTTTTTACTACAACTGCGAGTTACTACTGCACAAATACCTGTGTAAATTCAGCTTTAAAGAGTTCATCGAATTATTGGAACGCTGCGAAAATCGACTCTCTTTCGATGAAAAACACGACTCATCAATTTTCTACTGCCGACTCATCCACCGCTACTTCTTCAGAATTTCGGAAAAATGGCGAAATGACAAGATACAATACATCAATGAATTTCTTTCACTTGAAAATGACTACCTTGACGAAAAGCTCGATTACATAGAACTACTGACTTCTTTTGTCGCTAGTCTCAAAGATTATAAGGACCACGAAAAATATTTAAAGCAAGAGCTTATACAGTGCATTCAAACCTACCAGGAAACTCCTGGTCTGCAGGCTGAAAACTGCTTTTATGAGCTCATGAAAAAATTCCGTCAACAAGATTTTCTAGTCGACAACCTGAACTCCGAAAGCCAACACATACAGCCAGCGTACCGCATTTTGTCAATGATTTCACAAGACTTCCACTTCTCACGCAATATTCAGCCAGATGAAACAGACAATACTCTCACCGTTTACCATTTCCTGCAAAAATTAAATGCCGGGAAGTACGACAGCATTCCGCAACTTATGGGCTTACTGATGTTCTTCAAAACTCTAACTAAAATCACTATTTTTGCTGGTATTGCGCTCTGCTTACTGCGCTGCGCTTTGGTGCTTTTTAGTTTAACAGGCACATACTCTGAAGACTCCACCGCCATGTTTACATTAGTCATGTTGATCATCATACCGCTTTTAACACTTAAACCATATAAGCTAGTTTGGGCTAAGTGCCAAAGTTTTTACGACAAGCGCAGTATAAATATGAGTTTAAAACAGTACGAAAAACTGCGGCGGCCTCTGGTTCACTTTTTAGCAGAAAATTCTATTTCTGAAGAAGACCTCACTAAATGCATAAATAATTATGAAAACAGCAATATTCAGTGTTCCTATTTACAGATTGGCATTGGCAATGATTATGCAATTTCCCTTGGGGCAATAGCAGGCATCCACAAGTCTTAATTTTTCTCGCAGCGCTTCCAGTCTTCTGCATGCCAGTCATAGATTTCATGAGGGTAGTACCGGTTTTTGTACTCCATAGACTTATTTTCCTTGATCCAATAACCAAGATAATAGTAAGAGAAATTCAATCGCTTAGCCAAGTCCACTTCACATAAGATGCTGAAGACTCCCGGACTTAAGTAGGTATAGTCTGTATCGTAGATAAAATAAACACTGCTCAGCCCCTCAGAACTCTGATCTAAAAAGCCAACTGCGATCAGCTTACCATCAATAAAATACTCGGTCTGAAAAGACGGGCATGAAGGGAAATAGTGTGTTTCTATAAACTCTTTTTTATTAACCGGTTGTTCAAAGCGAACTTCAGAATGCTTCTTATACAATTCAAAAATCTCATCGCGATACTCTAAATCACAAACCTTGAACTCTGTTTTTTCATTTTTGCGCAACACTTTGCGTTGGCTCTTAGAAGGTTTAAACTCTTGTGCCAATACCCGTAAAGGCACACAGGCTTTACAGCCATGACAATTAGGTCGGAAGTAGTACCAGCCAAACTTACGCCAACCTGTTTGCAGATAAATAGATAATTCATCTGCTGTGAGGTCCATGGCAAAAAAATGCTCATTGCACGCCTTATTTGTGACAATATACGGACAGTCAAATTCCTGTGAAATTTCATGCCCCTGCATTTTTATCATGAATGACTCCTCTTTTCTTTAATTATGCAGTCCTCCCCTATGAAATTCCAGCATGCACCCTTTATCAATGCGAAATCTTTCTAATTAATTAGACAGGATAACAATAGAAAAATAGATCAACAAAAACTCCGCAAGCTCTCCGTCTCGAGCGAAGTATAAGCGAGTGTGATTATTTTTTTAAGCGTCCCTCCATAAAAAAATCTCTCCAATAAATCTTTCCACAATCATGTGATCCTGTCGAAAAAATACCCCAAAGCTCCCGTAATTATTTGGCTACCTCTAGCCAAATACACAATTTGGTATTAGCTATAGTTTCCTAATTTTAGCGTCATTTATTTTAAGAGGAAAAAGCATGGATAACGTTTGTTCAATTGTACCTTACTTTCAAATTCACGAAGGTAAGCTTGAGGATATGAAAAAGCTTTGCGAAACATTTATCGAAAAAACTAAAACTGAGGACAAATGCCTTTACTACGGCTTCTGCTTTAATGGAAATGTCATGCATTGCCGCGAAGGCTACGAGGGTGCAGAAGGCGTTCTCGCTCATATCGAAAATGTCGGCGAACTTATCGATGAAGCGCTCACCATTTCAGAGCTTTTCCGCTTCGAAATTCATGGAAATGCCGAAGAATTAGCAAAGCTGAAAGAACCACTAAAATCACTAGATCCTGAGTACTACACTTGGGAACTTGGGTTCCGCAAGTAAAAGCTTTATGAGCCGCCGGCTTTGACTGGCGGTTCCTGACCAAAAACCAATTCTTCGCATTCTTGACCATTGTTGCCAACTGCAACTAATATCGGAAAATTCAATTTCTCTGAGTATTCATTCAACATCAAGACTCCCTTATTCCACATACCATTATCAGTCAGATCCGGAATCTCTTGACTGAGGTTCTCCATGCGCCCCCTTAAATACTTTTGTCTTTTACTTTTGAGACTGAGGATACTGAGCCTTCCTGTCCTGCCAGGCTTAAGGAACTTTTCAAAACCAAGAGCCACCCTGCCCATCGTATGCCTGAAATTCATTTCTACAAGAGGTCTTACTTTTAAATCCCCTTCCCTGTTCTTATAAATGAAGCAATCAATTCCTAATGGCCCTCTATAAGCACAAGCTTTAAGCTTTTCAGATAAATACTTCGCCAACCAATCACCAAAACCATTAATTCCCCTCTTCGTAGCAGAGTGGAGTATTTTCAAACAGTCCTTATCTACTTCACGCCAGGGATTCCCAAACAAACTTCCAGAGTATTGACCTCGTTCATCATTTAAAAGTCGTGTGACTCCCTTAAATTTCACCTCTTCTGAAATATCAAAGTGCAACGAAAAATCCAACGCCCTTTCTACCCAGGGCTCAACCAAAAGCTCATCAGAATTCTTGAATAATGCAATAATTTGTGAATGCTGTACTTCTGTAATTTCCCCATCCAAAATGCGCCGCATACTTCGACCGGAAGCTCCTAAAGGTGCTTTAATGACAACACTCTTCCAACCTTCCTCGATAAACCTTTCAACCGCTTCTTTAACTTCTGCAAAGTTATTGCAAAGCTCAGTCTCCACATCACACTCTGCGAGCCAAATGTGAGCATTTTCAGCTTTTAAAAGTCTGGCTAAATCAACCGCAAAGCTTTTAGAAAAAAGATTTTTATAACTTGCCTGCCAACCAGACAACTTCTCATTTTGTTTCAACAACGGTTGTAATTTATGGTGAATATACGGACTCCAGCCCCAAGGCCTTAATGACCCAGCATGCCTCTTATGCAAAGGCTTAACAGCTTCATCAAAATGACATGTCACAACTTCCGGAACCGTTAGGCCGCTGGCTTGAAGCTTTTGTAAATGCTCGACTGAAACATCTCCCCAGCTTAAAAGTAAGTCATCCTGGCGACAAAAAACTAACGGGAGTAAACTCATCTCCTGTTCTAACACCCTTCCCCACTTCGGGAAATTAAAAGAGCTGCCCTCAGCAATTGAAACCTCAGTAAACCCATGAAAAATAAAAACATCGGGAGAACGACCGCGTGACATAGACGTTACTTTCATTTGATTTATAAATTCATCATCGAAGCCAGCCTGACGACGGCCTTGCACATCGAACAAGGGTCCCTTACCTCGCGAAGGAGATAATGGAATTTCTAAAATTTTCGCATACTCTTCCCAATCACTGATACCTTTTTGCTTCCAGCGCCTGAACCAGCTTAAACCATGACAAACATGGGTAATTTCATCATCGTAAACCTTCTGAAGGACCTCAGCTGTTGCTAAATCGCCAATTGTCTCAAAAGCTTTTTTGAAATATAAGGAGAAATCAAGATTTGCCTGTTCAAAAGTAAGACTCATACCGGCAACAAACTTTTGTAGTGTATCCGATTTGGCTAAAGCATCCCAGAAAAACTTATTCATCGGTACATCACCCGCCTCTACACCGAACTGACGCATAAGCTTTAAATACAAAGTCGCATGCTGCTGCTCATCTTTCATGGTTTTCACAAGGCCTTTTCGGAAAGACACCGGAGCTTCAGGAAAACGCAGTAAGATCAAAGCCATGAGCTCCAGTGCCAGAAGCTCGTGATTTAAGAAGAAATGCAAAAGAATACCACGCTGCTTTTCATCTTCAAGATCATTAACAGAAGGTAAAACTACTGGTGGGCGATAATTAAAAGATAATTCTGCGGAACGCGCCGGTAAATCTGGAATATTCTTTAAAGGCTGCAAGGTGTCAAAATCAAGAGATTCACATATCTCCAGCTTATCATTAAGAGATTCACTATAAAGAATCTGATTACAAAAATCCGTTAATGCCTTCAAAAGCGAGTCCTGCCAAAATTTAAAACATTGACAATGTAATAGATATAGTCACATCCGCAATGCCCCCTTTTAACAACATAAATAAACAAATAAAAATAAATAAACAACATAGTCGCGAATCACTACACTCCGCTATGTTTATGTATACAAATACAGCTCACCTACAATTAATTTTCATAAATAACTATCAAAGTTCTGATAGTTTTCTTTAACCGACACGAAATTGGTATCATTGCTGCGCTTATGCCTCATGCGCTAATGTGAGAAAGAAGAGGAGACTATGAACTTTGATTATTTACAGGACTGTATAGAAGCTACAGTTCATACATATGAAAAGATGCTTGGCAATGTTCCTGTAAAAGTCGGTGAGAGATATACCCAGACTGGTATTATAAGCGTTCATGACGTCACTGCTCTTATTGGCTTCAATGGCGACGGCCTGGGTTCGCTGCTAGTCAGTATGTCTCAGGAAAATGCCATGAAGACAGTTTCAAAATTTTTGTATACAGAGCTGACAGAAGTAGATGATGATGTTCTGGATGGCATAGAAGAAATTGCCAATATTATCGCCGGGGCAGCTGCAGCAAGATTTAAATTTAAAACAGGACTGGGATTACCAACGATCTTATTGGGGGAAAAACAAAGAATTCATGGCAATGAAGATGCGCCATGGTTGTTCATAACTATGAAGACCGAAGCATTTGGAGAATTTACACTTGGTGCAACATTAAAAGAGGTATAAAAATGAGAGTACTACTGATCGACGACTCCACAACAATGAGAAAAATTCAACGAAGAGCGTTGAACTCACTTGGTATCGAAGACATCGATGAAGCCCCAAACGGCAAAGAAGGTGTCGATAAACTACAAGCCGAGAACTATCGCTATAACCTGGTTATGCTGGATATGAATATGCCGGAAATGGGTGGCCTTGAAGTTCTCAAGGTTGTTAGAGCTGATCCAAACTCAAATAACATTCCAATCGTTATGTGTACATCTGTGGCCGACAAAGAACAGGTCATGGAAGCTATTAAAAGTGGTGCATCCAACTACGTTGTGAAACCATTCACACCAGAAGATTTACAAAAGAAAGTGTCGAAGTATATACCCTAGTCTTCGCCAGTTGCTTTGGCTGAGTCGGCGGAGTAGATCATCGTCACCAGCCCCATTTGTAAAACATCCCGGTCGTTAAGGTAATCCTTGACGACCTTTTTGTTGTTTCTCATGACACCATTTGTGCTGTGCTGATCAACAACCATCCAGAAGTCACCATCTTTTTCAAACATAGCATGCAAACCGGACAAGCCAGCGTCGTCGCCATACTCAAGAACAATTCTATTACCTTCACGGAAACCACTGCGGGCTCCTATGCCGATGCCATCCGACAAGCGAAATTTTTCGACCTTATCTTCATAAAAAACAACCAGCCAATCGCCCTCTTCAGGAACATCAACGCGTCCCAACTGTTCTTGAACCCACTGCAATCGTCCACTGATTTCAGGTGAAACTGAAACAGTCAATGGCTGTAATTGATCGTTATTAAAAATCTCATCGACCTGGCGACCAAGGATTTTGCGAAAAACTGGAGTATCCGGAATAGTATCTTCCAAACGGGAATTCATTTCTCGATAAAGCGTTTCAATTGTTCTGACTAACTTGGTCTTAAAACGGCTTTTTTGCTTATCAACTACATCTGAACTTATACCGAGCTCTTCGGAAACCTCTAATGGCGAACGGCCTTCAATTATTCGCATACAAACGGAACGGTAAGTCAAAGAAGTCACTTCTTCAAAAACCTTGCGAACTGCACGAGGGAAAATGAGTGAGACCAAATCACCATCAACAAAACAGTCCTTGCGGATCGCCCACGAATCATGGTCAGTATACCGCTGATACTCAGCTTCGCGAATTTGCTGCAAACGGCGCTGCTGCTCCCAATGATCTGCCCAGGTATGGTGAACTATAGTGCGCATCCAGGCTAAAAAACCCTTCATGCTCACTTCCTTAAAACGATTACGCCGTAAACTTCTCTGAATTCGGATAGCTGCATTTTGCGTTAAATCATCGATGATGTCCGCCGGGCACTTACGCTGCTGCAAACATTTGCGGATATAAGGGTAGTACTCTAGGAAAATTTCCTGCAGGCTTTTCTCTGCTCTTTTGCTTTCTTCGATCTCAAGCTGACTGAGCTTTTCTTTCAAATCATGCAGTTCTAAGTTCACTGCTTCATTTGACGCTTCACCGGATAAACTGCTTAATTCTTTAATTCTGGTTTCAAGCTTTTCTTTCTCTTCGCTTTGCTTAATTTCCTGAATCAAACCTTTTAGGTGAAGTGTGTTCATCTAATTTTCTTTTACCTGTAAGTGAAATTTCCCATCAAAGACAATATATGTATACCTAATCAATAATTACAGAAGTTTCTCTCTCTTACTGGAAGTTATGGCAACAAAAAAGATAACAAATAGTTCAAGCATTCCTCCCTGGGGACAGCAGCCTATTGTCACAAAGCCAGCAAATGAACCTGGAAGTAACACTGTTTTTGGACAATACCAGCTGCATGAAAGGCTCTCCGAACCTGAGAGTTCACCTGTTTACCGGGCCTTTAACAAAGAACTGGGCCGGGAAGAAGCCCTGAAATTTGTCGCAACAAATATCGATGCCGATACCAGTGAACGCTATAAACACGAACTGGCCCTGCTTAGTAGCCTGGACTTACCTGGTGTCATCACAGTTTATCGCTGTGGCAAAGACAAAGACGAGCAAGGTCGGGAATGGACATATTTTTCAATGCCTCTGGTAAAAGGCGATACCCTTGATAAATATTTTCAAAAAAAGAACTGCAGCCTCAAAGAAAAACTGGATATCCTCAAGCAAACCGCCGATATTCTCCGCGGCCTGCACTATGAAGACATCATTCACAAAGACCTTAAGCCAGCAAATGTCATGGTTTCAACCAATGGACAAGCGCGACTTCTCGACCTCGGTATAGCTGGAATCATAGGCGATGATCAAGATCAAGACACCTACCATGGCACGCCAGCGTTTTCCTCTCCGGAGCAATTAGAGTCTCAAGAGCTGAGCAAAGCAACAGACGTTTACTCCTTTGCCACCATGCTCTTCTATACCCTGACAGGACAACACCCTTTTCTGGATGACATAAATGAGACCTTTCTGGCTATAAAAGAAAAATGCCGCCGCGGCCAAATCTCCCAATTAGAAGACTACATACCCGAACTTAAAGGTCAAGTCAGTGACCTCATCTCAAAAAGCCTTTCACTTGAGCCGCGACTGCGGCCTACTATAGACGAGATCTTTTCAGTTCTTGAGAAACTGACCAATCCTGCTCCAACTCTCAAGCTTTCCTTGATTATTGGTGACGACTGCCAGGCAGAGCGCGCTATAATCGATAGAGTCATTCGCAATTTTAAAGTCTACTATGGTCGTGGGATCGACCTACAAACAGCCTATGGCTTTAACGATGAAGCTCATGTTGTGATCGCCCTCATGTGGAACAAAGCTGTCTTCATGGAAGATGTTCTGGCTGAAAATAACAATGCCTCACGCTACTGTCTTTCAAAAATGGCAAGGATGCCCTTCTTCCAGATGCAGTAAATGTTCGCAAATCTGCTTTAGCCGGTGAAATTAATGACGCCAATTTTATATCTCTCGACTTCAAAGATCTTGCAGAACTTGAACGGCACCTGTTCCGCTTTCTCAGACGTAGTATAAAATCCCTTTACCCCGATTGTCGTCGTATTCCACAGAGATCCTGGGAAGGCGCCCCATATATCGGCTTAAAAACTTTTGAGTACAAGCACTCCCCTGTCTTTTTTGGCAGAACCTTTGCCATCTCTCGTGCTCTTGATTTACTGCGCCTACAACGGGCATCTGAGAATGACTTGTTATTGATTCACGGCAGCAGTGGTTGTGGAAAGAGTTCACTTGTCAGAGCTGGGCTTCTACCGATCTTAACTGAGTATACACTCTATGGGAACAAGTCACTCTGGGATTACCAAATTATTGAATTCAAAACCAAGAAATCAACTTGGCAGGAACAACTTAGACAAAGCTTAAACGAAAAACTTGACACAGACATCGAAGAAAGCAATGACCCTGAAATAGCTGATTCGGAAATTGAAGAATGGCTCAAAGCCGCCGCTGACATGAATGGTCAACCCCGCAAGCAGTTTGGCATGATCTTTTTCTTTGACCAGCTGGAGTCTTTTTTCACCAACGAAAACGAAAGTCAACAACGACAATTATTTGATAAATTTTTAGTGCGACTCAGTCGTCTTGAAAATATCATCGTCATCAGCTCGCTTCGAAGCGATTTCCTCCCCTCTTTAGATTCATTGCCCCAGGTTAAAGAAATAACCAAATCCCAGGGTTTGCTACAGCTTTTTCCTCCAAGTGAATACGAACTAAATGAAATTATCCGCTACCCTGCGATCGCCGCTGGTCTCAGTTTTGAAGATGACCCGGAAACAGGTAATGGCCTCGAACAAAGCCTCTGTCGGGAAGCCATCAACTCTCCAGAAGGCTTGCCTCTTTTGGAATTTTTATTGACCGAACTTTATGACGGTGTCACTGAAGAAGGCATGATCACCTGGGAAAAATACAAGTCACTTGGGGGAATTGCCGGAGCCCTCAGCCAACGCGCTGAAATGACTCTAAATGAGCTACCAGAAGAATGCCAAAAAGCGCTGCCATTGGTTATCTTAAAACTCATGTCCTACACCCGTGAACGCAACATCATAAGAAACTGGATGCCTCTCGATGAAGCCTACGACAATATTCTCTATCGGCAGGTTATCGATCACTTTGTTGCCAACCGCCTTTTCACCGTCAGTCGTCTAAATGAAAGTTCTGTTGTCAGTGTCAGTCATGAATCCCTCATCCGCTCCTGGCCAAGAATTAAGAAGCTTGCTCAGGAACATGAAAACTTTTTAGTCTTTAAGTCAAATTTAGAACTACCTCTGAGAACCTGGGAAAAGTCCTTAGCACAAGAGAAAAAAGAACACCTTCTCACTGGCTCGCTTTTGCGTGAAGGTACTAAACTCATGGCTAAATTCCCCGACTTTTTCACTCGTAGAGAAAAAGAATTTCTGCAAGAGTCCATGCTCGATAAAGGCAAAAAAGACGTCATTCGAAACCGCCAAAGACTTAAATACGCTAAAACTCTAAGTATTATTTCATTATTGACTGTGGTAATTACCGTAGTATTTATTATCATCCTATTAAAACAACGGGAAAGGGAAACCCAAAATAATTTAATTATCAAAGACTTAAGTTCACAACGAGACAAACTGAACTCAGACATCCAATCCCACAAAGATGAACTTTTAAAGATAAATGAGGAACTTACTTTACTCAGTCAACAGAAAGTTCTTTTAGACCAAAAAACTAAAATGACTCGCACAGACCAGCAAATAAATATGCTAGCCAGCCGTTTGCGCAAAGGCAATGTTTCATATGTCCAGGCAATGAAAGTTTTAGAAAATATCAGCCCCGAACTTCGCGGCTGGGAATGGGGCTACCTGTACCTTAAGTCACTTCCAGACTATCAACCTTTGCTGGGGCACCGGGAAGCTATCGCCAGTATCCAGCTTTCTACAGATGAAGATTACCTGATTACCGCCAGTTGGGATGACACAGCCAAGATCTGGGATGCGTCCAGCGGCAAACTGTTAAGTTCACTAAAACACAAATCTAAGGGTATTTCAGACGTTGAATATGCCATTTTTTCTGAAGACTCCACCAAAGCGATTACAGCCTCCTCTGATGGCTTTATTCGAATCTGGAAGGTAGACTTTAACAATTCTTCTCCAGAGCCTCTAATCACCTTTAAAGCAGCGTCAAAGCCCATTCGCTTCCTTGACTTCACACCCGATGGTAAATTCCTCGTTTCTTGCGATGACACCGGCTCCATTAAATTCTGGGACTGGGCAGGTTCAAATTTTGCATCTCCGGTCTCCACTTATACCCATCTAAAAGACTTAAGGTGCAGTAAAGTCATCTTTTCCAAGGACAGCCTAAAGATGATTAGTATCGGCTGGACTCAAACGCCAAAACTTTGGAATTACACAGGTAATGGACGCCTGATTTCTACACCTGATTTCAGTAAAAAGGATACACATAAAGACATCATTCGCGATGCTTGTTTTATATCTGACAATGAGATAGTTACAGTCTCAAAAGATAAATCAATGATCATATGGAATCTTGAAACCGGTACAAAGTGGCGTGGATTTTTTCATAAGAGCGACGTTATGGCAACAACTTATCTGCCTTCTTTGAATCTTATAGCAACAGCATCAAAAGATCGCTCAATAGTGCTCATAGAACCTTATTCAGAAAATCCACACAAAACAATTAAAGTGCACACCAACACCATAAACAGCCTCACCACACTGAAAGATACACCTAAACTTTTTGCGGTTTCTTCTGACTATACCGGCAGTATACATACTATCTCTGATGACCAGTCAGCGACTAATCACATTCAAAAAGATTATGTCTTTCAAGGTCTCAAAGCCTACTCTATAGCAAATGATTCTCAGGAAGTATTTGTTCTTGATGAAAGTGGCTCCATACATACTATTTTCCCAAATGGCTCCATGTCTGATGATCCGCTCGAGTCCAATTATCCACTGACTAACCATAAGGTACTTTCATTTAAGTATGTTAAAGACTATGACTTTTACATCATTGTCTTAAGCAATGGTATAATTATAGAACTCAACAAAAATAATCGGACGATGCGACCACTGGAGATACTGCCCCGTAAAGCAGAGATTTCACCAGACGGCACAAGTACCGCTTTACTCTCAACTGATAATAAACTCTACCTTTATAAAAGTATCAGTGACTCCCCTGCCCTACAGCCTTTATTGCCAGAGCAAAGCTTCACAAATGTTTGCTGGCTTTCTCCCAATAAGCTTTTGTTGGTTGACTCTAATCATATCATTTACGAATATTCTCTAGCATCATTCACACTCGATGAACTCTTTCATTCCGGGCACAATAAAAACATATTTCGGATTCATGCACAAATGACTGCTGAAGGACCTGCTTGCATTACTTCTTCAAGTGATAACAAAGTTACCATACAGTATCTAAATACAATGAATAGAATTGAATTCAGTGGCGGTACTCGAAATGATATTTCAAGTTACTCTCTTTCCCCTGATGCTAAGCGTTTAATTTCCATAAGTAAAAATGACACGACTCCCTACCTTTGGAATGCAGTAAATGGTGAAGAACTCTTTCCACTCACATCTCTTTTCTCTCCACTAATTGACTGTAGCTTTAGCCCAGATGGATCCTTTATAGTAGTTACAGATCAAAACGATACACTTAGAATTTTCTTTTCTACTTCATCCAGTATACCTCTGCCAGAGTAAGAGTTTTCTTAATCCCCCTCGTTTAAACTCTCTAGCTTCATTATAGCCCCTAATTCTACCTTTATTTTTAAGCTCAAATCTCAATTCACTCTGAATGTAAATCTCATTCGTTAAACATTTTTATGTCTCTTGTATATCATCCGCATTAAATCAAACGTCAATTTTGGCCATATCCAACAAAGAAACCCACACACCTCAAATACCTACAATTCACAAACTTACATAAAAGTTAATAATTATGCAATTATTTATTATATTTTTTATTTTTAAATAATTAGTGTATTATTGACTTATTAAAAGAAAGCATAAATGTGATAATACCAAGAGCGAAAATTAGATCTAAAAAGGGATAGAAAATTTAACTGAATTAAAAGCCGAAAATGAAAGGCTGGTTAGACAAGGCTAGTTAAAAGATCTCCAAACAGCAATAGCAGTATCAGCAGAATTGATCATGCCTTTACTGTAAGAAATATATAAATTGTTTTTAGGAAGCTGAATTTCAAAACGTTTGTGCCATTTGTCGTGAACAGTTCCTAAAAGCAACTCAAGGTCATCAGGGAATTCATCTTCACGGTAAAGTGTGGCTGGGAAAAGACCACGTTCAGGAGAAAAGCCAGCTACATACCAAGCAGCTGCTAACATAGCAATATGTTCCTGATCATCAATTTTTATAAGATAATCATATAGAAGCTCAAAGCGTTTCTTGGCACTGAGTGGCTTTTCAAAAGCACCTTCTGAATCTAGGAACTCATACAGATTTGAGAAGAACTCATATTCTGAGTTACAACAATGCAAAAAAACTTTCTGAATTGGCAAATAATTGTAGAACCAATCAAGCATCTTAGACCAATTGCTAACAGCACATAGATCATCAAAACTCATAGTTTCTGTTCGCAAAACTTCATAAGGAGCAGTAGGGGAGTGGACCAGCTCAGGTCTCTTAGCCAATGGAGTTCCTGGTAAAATTTTAAGATTTTCCAACTGAATTTCATGTGGCTCCATCTTAAATAATGTCATTAAATCCTCATAATGACTTTCAACAGTACAGCCAGGTAAACCACCGATCAGGTCAGCATGGACTTCAACATTCTTCATAGCACAAATACGCGTTAGTCCAGAAACAGTTCTATCCATAGGACCAATACGCTGAACAATTTCATAAGTATCTTCAGAGAAAGTCTGTAAACCGGTCTCTATGTGCATCTGTCCTGGTGGTGCTAACTCCAAAGCTTCAAAAAAACTCTCCTGAATAAAGGCAGGATCGACTTCACAGTGAAAACGCAACCCAGGGAATTCTTCACGGAACATCGTGAGCAACTCAACCAAACGGCTGTTTTTACTATTAAAAGTCCGGTCAAGAATTCGAACCTCTTTAATACCGGCTCTCTGAATGCGCTGTAAATGAAAACGAACTTCTTCAAGAGGTATGTAACGCAAAATAGGGTCTAGTGAACTGGTGCAGAACGTACAGCGATTTGGACAACCACGAGAGGTCTCATACTGTACAAAAGGCCGCTCTGTATCAAAAAGCTTATTGTAGTGCGGAATGACCTCTTCCATATCGGCTAGGTCAGCAGTTCCATTATCACGATAGCGATCTTCTTCATCTATCCAGCACAAACCGCGAATGCGATCATATCTCTCACCAGCAACGACGCGTTTTAAAGGGACTTCCCCTTCGCCACGCACAGCCAGTGTAATCCAGGGATACTCGCGCAGTAACTCTTCATTATTTCCAAGTAACTCTGGGCCGCCAAGAATGACTTTAACATCGGGCTTTATAAGCACATAACGACGCAAGATTTCAAAGAGTTCTTTAACAGAGAATATATAACATGAAGCCAGTAACCAGTCAGGTTCTGTTTTAGCCAGCTGACGCAGAACACGCTCAACCTTCTCATTGATCGTACACTCAACCATCTGCCAATTATGCTCTTCTTCAGGATCTGAATATCCTTTCAGAATATGATACGCCATAGACGTATGCGAGAATGAGCTGTTAACAGATAAAAAAGTTATGTTCATGATAAACCTGGTTATTTGCGCTAACCAAATACCAGAGAACTCACTAAAGTCAAGCCAGGGGAGGGGAAAAGCAATTTTGAGATAAAAAGAAGAAGGAAAAGTTCGACAGGATTACATGATTAAAAAAGAGACACAGGAACGGGAGGGGGAAAGGTATATAGAAATGGAAAATTTAGACAGGATTACAGAATCGGAAAAGAGACACAAGATCGGGAAGTCAAATACTACTCGCTGAAGAAGATATTAGACAGGATTACCGGATCGAAAAGATAGGCAAGAACAATAAAGAGAATTGTTTTCCTCAAGCTTAACACAAACTCCTCAAATAAAGCATGAACGGGCGCGAAAGAACTCTTCCGCTTCACCTCTAGTCCTACCTGTAAATCTTTCCTGACTCTTGTAATCATGTCAAGAAAATAGCCATATCTACTACACCACTAAAAGAAAAAAGCTTGAGAATTAATCAACTCTCAAGCTCAAAATCTATACCGCATTAAATAAGTCAATAATTAAATAATTACTCTTTTATTTCAACATCATATCCTTCAAAACCTTCACCGGGAAGGGGAGGGTAGTAATTAAAGAATGCATTGACAATCTTCTGTAAATTTTCATCTGAGATAGTATCAAAGCTGGTATTCTTGCAACTTCCTTCCCACAGAGCTTTCTTTGTTTTCGGATCAACAAAAGCCAGAACAATCGTCGATTCAGTGTACTCTTCTGGCTGGATCCAATGATGAGAGTATCCCCAGCCACCATAGCTGTAGTATCCCGGGTGAACATTGCTGTAGTAGACTTTGTCTTTTTCAGAAACATTTATCGCCACCAAAATATCAGCCTTTGAAGATTCCACTTCAGTGACTCCTTTTTCCTGCAGGGACTTTCTAATCATATTCTTCATCGATTGATCCCCCATCGAGACATAGCCCTTAGAATTCTTTTTAGGAGCTTCTAGAAAGGCAAACTCCTGAAAATCAAAAAAGTCTACCTGATCATTGTAATCAACTTTGACTCGAACAGTCTGACAAGAACACAAAATAGCAAATACAGCCAATAATAAAACGTGGGCCATTGGCCTGGTAATCATCTTCCATTTCCTCTTTTCATCACATAAGGAGTAACATATATATTTACAAGATCAGTGACTTTTCCCTTATTTACACCAATGGGATTAAAAATACTTGAGAAAAAATTGTTCATCGAGCGATCCATCCCTCCTAAAAATAATCTCTGCCCCGGTCTTCCTGTCACTCTGGTCTGCACTTTCTCCACTCTGAACGACTGACGTTTGCCACCAACTTCTGTAGTCAATACAGGAAATAACTCAACCGTCACCATGCCATCATCGCCATAGATTGGCAATATGTAAAGTGATGTCCCGACCTCTCTCACCTGAGGAGCCTGTAAAACAATAGAGCGGCCTCCTAGGCGACCGTGAAAGGGAATAAAGCGGTATTGTTGAAATATTTGTTTATCAACTACAGTATTCGTCACCCAAAGACTGGCTGCATGCCCACTCATCGTCGTCAGCAGCTGCTTGGTATTTGTCTGTTGTCTGCCTGATTGACCGCGAATATCGACAGCCACTTTATCCGGCCAATGAACCTTGCCGTCATTAATGATTATACCATTGTGTCTGACATTGATCCCATAATCATCAAAAGACTGATTGCCAGCGAACTCAACATCTATTCGCACATTCACTGCATCTCGAACCGTTGCATCTAAAACAGCTTTGACCTTTTCATGAACTGCCGGTTTATCGAGGACCAGAATTGAGTTAAACTGACGAATATAAGAAAGACCGCCATTAGGTGATAACAGACCGCGAATCAACGGTTCAATTTGATCACAAGAGACATTTTTTATCGGGTAACGCTTGGCAATATCGCGGTTGGGATCAACCCATACTTTCTTTTCCGGCTCTTTTGGGGCTTCCTGAACGGCCTGAGACTCCTGCCTTACCTCTTGCTGTTGAGTTGGTTGAGAGTAATCGCCAGAAAGCATTCTTTCTCTGGTAGACTGATAAGCACTGCCATGAGTCTGATAAGACCTTCGACGTTTACCTTTGTCTGACGAAAAATCATACTGCGGTTCATTACCAGAGTCATTCTTATGATAATCCATAGAACAAGATGTCATGAACAAAACCAGGAGAGCAAAAAGGGAAAGTCGCATGTTGGGCCCCAATCAATTATATACCTTCAAAAATATATGCGATTGCTCAAGGGTTACAAGTCTTACCAGGGGTCAGGGGTCAGGGGTCAGGGATAATATACTCTTGTTGATCAAACATGTTCCTGTAAACCCTGTCTATAAGAAATAAATTCTTACAAACTGATCTTCTTTCCAAACTTAAAGAGTTGATCGCCTTCGTCAGTATCCTCAATTGAGTAACCGTTATCATCCATGAAAAATTCCATATTGAACTTCTCTTGGAGACCGAGTTCCTCAGAGTAAAAAATACGCAACTGATTTTTCACCAGTGGAGACTCATCGCCTTTCTCTTTGTATTCTTCCCGCACCGAGTGCATCAGCAGGTCATTATTATTCTCGATGTAACTCTCAAAAGCATCTTTAAAACTATCGCCGGCATTATTGATATACTCATCCAATTTCGCCTGGTACCAACCCTGGAAGTAAGTGTCTAAAAACTTACGAATGGCTTCAGCATTATTTTCAGAACTCTTCTTTTTCTTTTCAGATTCCATACGCAGCTCTAAGCCTGTTTTCTTCTGACGGAAGTCAGTTTCAATGGCTTTGCGAGCATACTTAGTCACATCTGTTTCAATGCCTTTACTGCGATTCGCTCGAACACGCTTTTCAGTAATATCCAGATTTTCAACAATGCGCTTCTTATCAAACTTATGAGCAAACGACATAGCCTCTGTTATGTCGAAACCAAAATCTTCCACAAGTCTTTGAATCACCGGCTTAAGTTCTTCTGGAAGCTCCTTAGGTACTTCATATGTTTCCACGACATCAACTGCCGAGCTAATCTCGACATCGGCATCTCCAGGATGATCTTTTAATGCGTCTGAAAGATACTTATTTTCAACATCAGCCCATATTTTGAAAAGTATAGCAGCTACTTTACGGCCCTTTTTCTCTTCTTTATATGAAACGCTGATGTCAGTAAATTCGTTGATTTCCTTTACCGTCGGCTCCAACACTTTCGCTCTAAAATTCGAGTAAAGAGGGTATTTCTTACCCAATCCCAAAATATTGCGCAACTCCTCCAGCTCCAGACGGCGCTGACCGATGTTTTCAAACTGATTCAAAAGTTCATACATCGCTTCAGAGTGACAATTCTCAAGGTGAATCAAATTGATCATGCGGTATCGCGTGTAGTACTTCTTCAATTTGATCAAGTAAGGCTTCAAACGCGGCGTAAAACGAAAACGCATTTCTTTGGTGCGTTTATCATAAGCGGCTTCAGCCAACCAACAGGCAGTAAACTTTTCCAGATCATTTTCTACCGTAAACGGCTTGGACATTATTCCTGTAGCAATGCGTTCATATTCCTTATTAACATTCTTATCGGTAATGTTAAAAAAGGTCGCAAACTCAGAGACCGGAAATGTATACTCTTTGAAGTCGTCATCATAAGGACTGACACAGGCTACCATGTAAGAAACCAGCTTTTTTTCACGACTGGTAAGGTGCAGGCTGCGTTTTGCCTGAATAAGGTCATTTCCTTTAATGATTTCGAGTTCGTTTTTCATAAATTTGAGTTTATTCCGCCTAACAGTGATTTTTGGGTAATAGCCACTATAAATCGAAATATAACTCCTTCAATCATTAAAGTTATATTAATTATTATTTAGATTTTTTTGCTTCCTCAAGACGTCCAAGAATGGCTTCAGCTTCACTATTTAAACGAGCATAACCTTGAATATCTCCAGACCTCTGAGCCTGCATTGCCTCGGTTAATTTTGCTTTATATTCCTTTTCCAGCTTCTTTACTGGGTTACCAAAAAGTCCAAACATCTTATACCTCTGATTTTATTTGCTTTTGATTAAGATAAATGAACTTTGGTCCAGTAAAACAGTAGAGCTTAGATTTCCTAAATCATCGTTGCTACTTTACTCTCAAAAATTTTAACAGGCCTATGCTTTAAGTATTCTGATAAAAAAATAAAAAAGCGGTCCGGTTAATACTGGCCACAAAAGGTAAATCGCTGGCAACAAAGCAGCCACTCCAAAACAGGCGCCGCGATTTGCTCTTGGTAAACAGATGGCTGTCAGAAAGCAGGACCTCAAAACAACCTTATGCAAGAAAGGCAAAAATAGGACAGCTAAAAATATCTGAACTAAAACAAAATCAAAAAGGCTTAAGAATGTAACAAGAGCCAGTAGATGAGTAACCAGCAAGTAGATTCCTTTGATAAGCTTCAAGTAAGACTGCCCAGCAAGAATTTTTTCCTCTATTAAATCTGAAGTTTCCGTCAGTAAACTCATTAATGTAGATAGTGTTGCTTCATACACCTCACTAAGAATACAGGTTATATAGCGATTGAGATGAAGAATGAGTAACACTGAAGAAATAATCAGAATCCCCATAAAAAAATATCCCCCCAGAAGAATGACAATTGAGATAAGAAAAATAACCAAACCAGCAAATAGACATATATAGATATGATCTGGGCCGGATGAATACCACCAAAAGTTATAGCGTACATAGCTATGGGAATTTGAACGATCAACAAACCACAAAATGAAATCCAGGCTGCTAAAAACCTATTGATTAGATAATACACTTTGCCTATTCCACAAATAAGCAACAGGTCAAGCTCACCACACTATCTTTCTCTGATAACAAGTCCCGAGAATATGGTGTAACACGCAACATTACAAAGAGTAAAAACCACAGGTCCCATTAATTGAAAAAAGAGGTGCCCCGCCATTCTTGTTTGTACTGCAAAGTGAGTCCTGTAGATAAAGAGCAACAACAAACAGCCTATGATTAACTTCAAACCATAGTGCCACCCTTTGCGTGTATCCAACTTCATAGAGTGGCTCAATACACAGGTATTAATGATAGTGACTTTGACTCCATTCGATTCCTTACATTATAGATAAAACCTATTTCCTTCACAAACTTCGCGGTTCGTAACTTGCCAGTCTCTCCAAAATCTTCGTGTTCTTTGAGTCCTCTGTGGTAAAAATATTGATCCAAAACCACAGAGAGCACCGAGTTCACGAAGAGAAGGTAGGAAGTTTTATTGCTTGTGTGAAATAGATATTAAATGCGATAGCTGTGAAAAGAGGAATTAAGTCCTCCTTCTTTTTCTTCCCAAACTTCGCGATTCGTAACTTGCCAGCCTCTCCAAAAGCCCATCATGAATTTTCCGAAACCGGTTATAGTTAATGCTCCATTTATATGATAATAAATAAAAGCTGTTATTTATTTAGTATCAATCCGAAACCAGTTATAGTTAATGAACAGATTATTGGGAAAACCAGGAAAATTGGGAAACCTAAATTCCGAAAAAAGTTAGCTTTGATAGCGCTAAGGGAAAAACCTTCTCGGATTTACCCTATTTTTCCGAAACCAGTTAGGATAAGTCAATTTTAGATGATAATTTTTCCGGAAATAGTTAGGGTAATTCCCCTACAAATAATGTCCGAAAAAAGTTAGCTTTTATATAGGTTGGTATTCGAAAGTGAATTCCTGACGTTTAAAGGATTTTTTAAGGGATGCATGTGAGATCTTGGTTGCCTGAGCCCCTCAAAATGGCAGGAAAAGTCTTTAAAATGCTTCAAATTACAAAATTCAGGTGAATGAGATAGTTATTTGAGTCATCTTTTCGATCCTGTAGTCTAAAAGTAAAAAAGTTATCAAAATAAAAAAGAAGCGGAGCTAGCTGTCTTTTAAGAATCTTTTTTAGGCTTTTTATATCTTTTAGCCGTTTGTAAACCATTGATTACCAATAATCAGCAATTCCAAACCTATAAAAATTTCGGAAAATCCGGGGTGTAACCTATAAAAATTTCGGAACTAATAGATAAAAATTTCGGAAAATCCGGGGTGTAACCTATAAAAATTTCGGATACCCTAAAAAATACCTGTCCTGAATTTGTTGTCTATAACTTTTTCCGGAAACTGCAAAGATGAGTTTCTAAAGCCTTAAAGAGGAAGTCCGACATTTTTATAGCATAACTTTTTCCGGAATATACTGAGATATAACTTTCTCCGGATAGAAATAAACTATTATAACTTTTTCCGGATCTAGGGTGAGTCTCTAAGGATAGTTCTTTTGTCTTAAGTATTTTGTCATAAATAAGTTATATTTAATTAAGTGCTATATTCCAGCTCTTTAATATAACTTTTTCCGGATAATACTTCTAGATTTTACAAATATAACTTTTTTATGAAAGTTATGATAATCTTCTAAAAGTCAATAATGTAATAAGAATCTACTTCTCTTTTAATATAACTTTTTCCTGATTTTTTTGTAAGTATTTATATACTAATATTTAGTGACCCATGAAGTGCTGCTATTGTAACTTTTTGCGGACTTTTTTGAGGGCCTTTTAAATGCAACTTTTTGCGGACTTTTATAGTTAAGCTAGTTCTTTCTCAAAACATAACTTTTTGCGGATTTCTTAACTATAACTGGTTTCGGAAAAGTTTAGGGTATCTCAAAACTGGCTAATAAATATACTAATAAAGCTGTAAAATATCCTGGATGTATTTCTCACGCCCGCTCATTCTTCGCTCGAGCCGTAGAGATTGTGTTGCGCTGAATAATTTTCGACATGATTCCATGATTGTGATGGATTCACAGGTGGGATTTTTTTGAAGGGACGCTCAAGAAATATTTCACGCCCGCTCATTCTTCGCTCGAGCCGCAGATTAGGTGAATTGCGTAGCAAGAGAAGATACCCTGGGGTAGCGCGCAGAGTAGGAGGTTCTTCTTTCGTGGTCTACAGTTCTATTCTTGATCTTATTCTTCCTTTTCGTGTTTTTCGCGTGTTTGGTGGACACCTTTCTCTAGTAGTAGTTATCTCCCTCCCTCTTTCTTTCCTGTCGATCTTTTCATACCTTGTTATCCTATTTTATTAATTCTTCAGCGTGTCTTCTTCATCCTCCCTTTCTTGTTGATCTTTTTCTCTTGTTATACCTCAGGCACCTTTTCGAGCAAGCTCTCATCTTGTCCTGTCCATAAATTTCCCCACAAGTAAATATTTAAATCATGGAAACTCGAAGTAGACTTTACTAAGAAAATCAGCGAGGCAGAAATGGCAGGAATACTCAGGGAAGCAGCAGAAAATATCTATGCTTACGAGATAAAAACACTTATAGAGAATGAGCAGTATGATATCCCATCAGGATGGCAGATGTCTCCCCGTTCTGTGTTGACTTACATATGTGGAGGAAAGTCCGGAGATGTAGAGATTTCAGCCAAGTTCATCGGCCATAAAAGACTTGTTGAGATTGCCATTGCCACTCTATTGACTGATCGCTCTTTACTACTCGTTGGCGAACCGGGAACTGCCAAATCCTGGTTAAGTGAACACTTGTCAGCCGCGATTACCGGAGATTCCAAAAAAATAATCCAGGGAACTGCGGGAACTACAGAAGAGCACATTCGTTATTCATGGAACTATGCCATGCTTATTGCTAATGGTCCGACTCAAAGTGCTTTAGTGGAAAGCCCCATGTTCAAAGCGATGGCTTCTGGAGGTATTTTACGCTTTGAGGAAATTACTCGTTGTGCTCCGGAAATTCAGGACGCACTTATTTCTATCCTATCTGAGAAAAGCCTGGCTGTACCTGAAATCGGTTTTGAATTGCCAGCCAAGAAAGGATTTTCAGTAATCGCTACTGCAAATACCCGTGACAAGGGTGTTAATGAAATGTCAGCAGCTTTGAAACGACGCTTCAATGTCGTGACTCTACCTCCACCAGCAGATATGGAAACAGAATTGGCCATTGTCCAGCAACGCGTCGCAGAGTCGGCTGAAAGCCTGGATTTGAAAGCGAAACTACCGGATCAGCAGGCTGTCAAAAAAGTTCTCACTGTATTAAGGGAATTACGAGCTGGTTTAACAAGTGATGGCAAGAGTAAATTGAAGACTCCTTCTGGAATTATGTCGACTGCAGAAGCTATTTCGCTGCTAACTGGAGCTATGGCTATGGCCGGAAGTTTTGGTGATGGCGAAATTAACAGCGAGCATTTAGCAAATGGTTTACATGGTGTCGTTATTAAAGATGATCACAAAGACAGGTCTGTATGGCAGGAATACCTTGAACAAGTTGTTAAAAAGCGCGGGGCCGATTGGCGGCCTTTATACGATGCCTCTAAGCAGCTTCTTTAAACAATGTTCACTTTCGACGGCATAAATATAATTGGTGTACGTCACCTTTCCCCTTCAGCTGCGCGGTGTGTGATTCAAACTTTAAATGAGACACAGCCATCTGTTGTACTCATAGAGGGGCCGTCCGATGCGACGTCATTAATAGAAAAAATCTTGCATCCTGAAGTAAATTTACCGGTTTCATTACTTGCTTACAGTAAAAATTCAGAACGGACTCTGGCGTATCCTTTAGCGGAATACTCTCCAGAATATCAGGCGATGAAATGGGCTAATGAAAATAACTGTCCAGTGCGCTTTATAGACCTGCCGGCAGAGACATTTCTAGCTCTGGATGAATCAAAATATGCTGCAACAGGAGACCGCCCAATTCAAAGAGTTGACATTTATCAGGAATTGGCTGATAGGGCAGGGGAGAGTTCTTATGATTCTTACTGGGAAAGAAATTTTGAGCACTTGCAGTGCGCAACTTCATTTAGAGAAATGACGTTTGAATTAGGACTGACTTTGAGAAAACTTGAAGAGACCTCAAATGACTTTCATCATTTGGAGAACCTGACCCGTGAAGCTTATATGCGGCGTTGCATTGCCGAAGAGATAGAACAGGGGATAGTTCCAGAAAAGATTGCTGTAATCTTAGGTGCATATCATGGACCAGTTATAAATTCTTCAGAGCACATCATGACTGATAAAGAGCTACAATCTTTACCTACAGAGCCTTGTGCGCTAACACTCATGCCTTATTCATATTTTCGCTTATCTTGTCAATCTGGCTATGGTGCTGGTAACTCAGCACCACTCTACTTCGCCTCTCTTCTCAAAAGTCCGGGAGCGCCGCTCTCCGATGCGGCACAAACTGCCTCAGGTTCCTCATATCCCGAGCTCTATATCGCCAGTATTGCCGATTATTTGCGTCGTAAAGGCAAAAAAATATCTCCGGCACTGCTCATCGATGCCGCTCAACTATGCCGTTCTCTGGCTCTAATTAAGGGTGGGGCTGTAGTCCTTGAAGACTTACGTTCAGCTGTAGAAACCTGCCTAATGGGAAATATTGATTCTCAACTTAAGACAGCAGCTTTCAACTTTATTGAAATTGGCAGTCTGGTTGGGAGTCTACCTGAAGGGCTGGTCATGACATCAATTCAGGAAGATTTTAATCGCCAGATTAAAAAGCTTTTTCTGACGAAATACAAAAATGATCATGTCTTTGAATTGAAACTGGACCTTCGAGAAAATCGTACCGTAAAGACCCAGGAAGCTGCTTTTCGTGACCTTGCACGTTCGAACTTTTTTAATCAGTTGAACTTCCTGAAAATTCCCTTTGCCAAACGCCGTGAAGAGCACGATAACGCTGTGTCCTGGAAAGAGAGTTGGTTTATACGCTGGCAGCCCGAAAGTGAAATCGCTTTAGTCGATAATGTCCTGTGGGGGGAGACTATAAAAGCTGCCGTTCATGCACGATTTAATTATGAAATTCAACAATGCAATAAGTTGGTAATAATGTGTCGTTTGGTGCGGAGATCTCTTGGGTTTGGCTACGAAAAGTTGGTTTCCCTTGGCGTAAACTGCTTGCAAAATATGTCTGTTTCCGGCACTGATTTTATCGATTTAAGTGAAGCGATTAACGAGATCTCCCTACTGATTCAGTTTGGTTCTATTCGCAAGTTGAAGGTCAAAGAATTTACTCCTTTGTTGGATCAAATGTTACTTGAGGCTGGTCATCTGCTCTTTGACTCTGCAGATTGTAATTCCGATAGGCAAGGGGATATAGGTAAAGCGATTCAGAGGATAAATAAAGAATACCAATCACATAAAAATTTGAGTAATGGTTCTTACTGGATTGCTGGTTTGCAGAAGCTGGCTCATGCCAATGATCGCAATCCTTACTTAAGTGGTTTGGCTTATGCCTTGATGATTGATGGTGCGCTTGTAGATGATCAAGATATTGCAACAGAGATTACCTGCCGTTTATCTCCCGGAATGGCAGTCGATATTTCGCTTGGTTGGTTTGAAGGGCTTATCTCTTACAATCCTCTCGATTTACTGCACCGAAATGTCCTTTGGCAGTCCATGTCTGACTACATCTATACTTTGAGTGATGAAGAATTTAAAAAGTCCTTAGTGCAGTTACGGCGAACATTCAGTGAATTTTCAGATGAACAAAAGAGGCAGATTGCTAAGAACCTGATAAAGATTTGGGGACTGGGTAAGCAAGAGGCTGAGCAGTTGATGGACATAGAACTGACTGAAGAAGAAAATGCTATGCTTGATGAACTCGACGACTTAGATTTTGATTTTTAAGGTCGCTTTGCTTGAAGGTTTCAGGACGCTTCTCTTAAAGATAGCAGGTTACAGAGATGTTGTTTCGCAGGATACCCCTCAGAGGACTGAGGTGGTACCAGATTATGGAATCCCGAGGCCGATCTCGGTCTCTGCAAAGAAAGTTTAAAACTTGATCGTTAGATCAACTGTCGCAGATTGTTCTAGGTAATCTTCAGCAAAGCGCACGAAGTAGTTGGCTTGGATTTCTATATTTTCTTTGGAATACCAGGTAATGCTGCCATTGATATTGTAGTGATAATCGGCGGTTTCGGTGTCTTCAGATTTGAAGTCGATTTGACCGGTACTGAAGCGCCCGGTAACTGATTGAGTCTTATCGCCAAATTCCTGGCTGACGCTACCTTCCAGGTGAGTTACTATACTTGACTGATCATCTAGCAAAAATAGTTTTGCGACTCTTAGCCCAAGAAGACCCTCATAACTGTCAGAGCTCGTTTTATCGACATCCAGATTTAGAGCTCCGGCATCGTTTTCTTCGTAAGAATCATTTTCAACCCGCGAGTAACGGACACCGATAAAAGGTGTCACGATCATATCTTTAACTTCATAGTTTTTGCCGAGTTCTAAGTTCAGGTAAAAATTATATGAGTCGTAGTTGGCTTTGGCTTGTTGACCGACACTGGCGATGTAGCGCTCACTATCATTTTTTGCGAGACCACCACCGGCTATAGCCTTGAAGTAGAATTCTTTAAATTCTTTTTGGCTGTAAAAGCTGATTTGGTGGATTTCGGATTCTACACGACCATTTCGGTTATTCGTACGTCCATTATAAAAGCTGTAGGCTAAGCCAAGAGTTAAGCCATTTTGACTTTTGTCGACACCAAAACTAATACCGCTGACAGTGGCTTCATACCCAAGGGACTTGGATGTTGTTTCTTTATCGATTTTCGAATAAAGGCCTTCCTGCCAGAAAGAGCTTTCTATATCGTCTTCAATTTCATCTCCAGAACTTTGTGGAGTAAAGGAGGTCCCACTGCTAAAGCGGTTGTTGATAGCTAAGGCTGCGGTATCAACTGCTAGATTAAGTGTTTCCGTGACTACAGCTGTCTGAGGTTTAATTGCTTCGGCAAATTGGGAGATTTGGTCGGCAGTGGCTGTACTGATAAAATTACTGACAATCGGGGCATCGAGTAACTCCGAATTGTCATCTAAAGCAGTAATAATTTGTTGATTTGTTTGTTGGTTTTCCAGAGCTCCTTCAAAGCCTTCATAAACAAGAGTGTTGCCATCTCTGACGCGAAGGAAGGCAGAGTGGGTCAGGGAATCAAACACCGAGTAAGTGTTACTTATTTGCTGGCCATTTTCATCCTGAATATCATCCGAAACAAAAATGCTTGTTAGGTTCACATCGACTAGATCTCCCGGTTGAAATCCAGAACCGGCATTGAGGTGAAGTGTCCCACCTTTTAAGATGATTGTATCTGCAGTGAAGTTACCGGCAGCGCCATTGCTTAAAACTGTTGCAGTGATATCGGCGCCCTTAAGATCAGCAGTGCCATTTATAATTATGGTGTTTGAGTCGATGTTAACTGAAGAGTTAGTTGCAGTCAGACTACCATTGAGCGTGACATTGCCATTAAAGTTAAAGGTGTTATTGCCTGCACCAAGGTTTACTGAAGAGAGCATGGCTCCGCCGGCGACATGTAGAATGTCACTTCCTGTTCCAGTCAAAAGATTGCCAATAATTGCGGTTGATCCAAGGTTAATAGTAGAGCTCCCGGCATCTGTTGAGCTTAAGTTGATGTCCCCGGTTATGGTGCCATTTACCGTTAAATTATCAATACCTCTATATAATCCGCCAGTTAAGATGTCGCTGCCATTTACAGTGGTGCCATTGTTGATGATTAAAGTATCTGAACCATCTGCGAGGTCGATGTAGTTCAAACTGGCGTCATTGGCAGTGACGGCCCATTCCTGGTCTGAAGAATTACCTAGGACTTGTTCGAGATTGAGAAAATCGACTCCAGAACCTATGTCATTGTTTATTTTTAGCGCACTGAAAGCTCCGGCCGTTCCCAAAACCAGAGTATCGCCATTTGTTTCATGGGCTTCACCAAAGTCGATGGTGCCGACGGAGGCAACGGCACCTATAGTGAAAATATTGTCGCCATCTCGCAAAAGTACTTCACCCACTAAAGTTCCGTAGTTTTCAAGGTTTTCGAAATTGCGGAATTTTTCTCCTGAGGCAGCTCCCATACTTTCAAGGTGGATGTCAGCGCTGTAGAGAGTTTGGCCGGAGCCGATGATCAAGGTATCGGTATTTCCTACTCCGGCATCGATAGAGCCGCTAATTGAAGAATTATTAGTTAATTTAATAGTGTTGTCATCCTCATCGGCGATGGTATCGAAATCCAGATTGCCGGTAAGGTTGGAGTTATCCAGGTAGATACTGTCGAAGCCTCTAAGAGTCGTACTCCCACCAGTTGTCCCAATTTCACTTGTGTTGATGTTTATATCTATCAAAGTAAGAGAATCATTTCCTGTTCCAACATCGATTGTGGCCCCATTAGTTAAAACTATGCTGAGGTCGCTATTGTTAGTTAAGGCGCCTAAGATCAGATTGTTAGCAACAGCCCCATGTCCGGTAAAATTCTGGCTTGCTGAAATAGTCGCTCCATCAGTAACTCCAAGACTATTGATTCTCTTGAGGTTATCACTATTGTCTGCGACATCTTCATTGATAACACCAGTAGTAGTTCCTGAACCACCATTAAAAGTCCAGTTAGAGCCTGATACGTTTATAGTAGAATTAAAAGCGGTAGACGTAACTCGTATAACTTCTTGTGCAGAGTTAATAGACACTGAATCAGAAATATTTATGACGAGATTGATTGAGGTTCCATCAACGTATATACCATCATCTGCGGATGTAATACTGGCATTGTCAGAAAGGGTTAGAATAACATCATCACTATTGCTATTTACTGTTATACCGTGAGCAGTGTCTCCATGAGTCGTGATAGAACTGGTGCCTGATAAATTGAGCGTACTGTTATCGGCATTGTTAAGTTTTATACCATTAGCATTTTCGCCATAAGTAATGATGGATCCTCCGGAAAAATCAATGTAACCATTAGTTAGATTATCTAAATAAAGAGCAAAAGCATCGTTGCCATATTTTACATTGTTATCAACGCCAATATAATTTGGGTCACCGGTAATAATGGTTCCACCAGACACAGTGATCGAAGAATTGTCACTTCGCAGGATATAAATACCTTTTGATTGGTCTCCTACAGCCGTGATTGTGCCTTCACTGATTACTATAGAGTTACTATGGTGTAGGCTGGAATCCGGATTGTTACCCTGAATATAGACTGCATGAGCAGCGCGGCCATAAGTTGTAATAGCAGCAGAACCTGAAATTTCCTGGGTAGTATAACTTGAATTTAAAATTTGAAGGCCGTGACTGTTTTCGCCGTATTCAACATTTGAATCGAGGCCGACATTATTTTCATCGCCAGTTGTAATACTGCCTCCTGACACTTTGATTGATGTCTGGTCAGCGTAGTATGAGTAAATCCCCCGGGCAATTCTGCCGGTAGTCTGCAAAGTCCCGCCAGTCATATTAACGTCATATCTGGTATAAAGAGAGGCGTCCGTCACTTCTCCATTGACATAGACTGCATGAGCGTTGTGGCCATAAGTTGTGATTGATGCTGAATTAGAGAGATTAACAATGGTATCATTACTTTGTTCAACTTCTATACCATGCGCAGTTTTTCCATATTCAACACTGCTTGAAAGTCCAATATTATTGGGGTCACCGGTCGTAATACTGCCTCCTGAAAAGTTGATATTTATACAATCTGAATATCTTGCCCTTATCCCTCTCGAGAACTGGCCTCTGGTAACTAATGCCCCTCCAGAGATATTCACCGTATGGCCGGTATAGAGAGTGGTATCTGCCGCAAGACCTTGAATCAGGAAGGCATGAGTTGACTGGCCATAGGTTGTTATGGAAGAGTTCTCCGAAACATTTACGGTGTTGTTGTTGGATTGGAAAATGTAGATGCCATCGGCGTTTCTGCCGTTATTATTACTTGTCGACAGGCCGATATTGTCAGCATCTCCGGTTGTGATCGAAGTGCCTGATAAATTGATAGTTGTGTTATCAGAATACTGGGAGGACAGGCCTCGGGCGTTTTGCCCGGACGTGGTAATTGAGGCAGCTGTTAAATTGATAATATGATTGGAAAATGTAGCAGTATTGCTCGATAGCCCACTGGTTCGAATACCGTGAGCACTATACCCATAAGTTGTTATTGAAGCTGAATTAGAGAGATTGATGGATGCATTACTCAATTGAAAGATGTAAATGCCATGACTGTCTTCGCCGTATTCTACAGTATTTGTAAGTCCAATGTTGTTTTCATGACCAGTTGTAATGCTACCTCCTGAAAAGTTGATAATTGAATTATCAGCATACCGGGAATAGAGGGGGCGGGCAGCACGACCAACGGTGGAAATTGTCCCGCCAGTCATATTAATCGTATTATGAGCATAAAGAGATGAGTCAGTGGAGTCGCCATTTATGAGTAACCCATTTCCATCTTGTCCATAAGTAGTTATAGAGCCACCGTTCATGGTAATTGAGCTGTTATCACTTTGGTGTATATTGGCTCCATAAGCACTTTCTCCATAATCTACGTTGACAACCAAACCTACATTTGCCGGATCACCGGTGATAATTGTTCCTGCAGAGATATTAATGGATGAGTTGTCAGAATAAGACAAACTGATACCCCGCGCGTTTCTGCCTCTGGTCGTTATAGTTCCTCCAGTCATATTGATGGTTTGATTGGTGAATTGCGAAGGATCTGATGATGTGCCGATGATATAGATGCCGTAAGCGTTATGGCCATATGTTGTAATACTGGCAGATCCTGAGAATGTTGTAGTTGAGTTATTGGCATTACTTTGGTAGATACCATAAGAGGCTTCACCGTATTCGACAGTGTCTGTCAGGCCGGGGTTTGCCGGATCTCCGGTGATAATTGCCCCGCCACTCATGTTAATTGAAGAGTTATCACTGTAGGTCATTGACAGTCCTCGGGCCGATCTGCCTCTGGTTGTTATCGATCCTCCGGTCATGTTAATTGTTTGATTGGTAAATTCGGATAGATCGGAAGTATCGCCAAATATAAAAGCTCCGTGGCCAGCCTGCCCGTAAGTAGTTACAGAGCCAGTGCCAGAGATATTTATTGTGAGATTATCTCCTCCGGCAGCATAAAGCCCATAAGAGTCCTCGCCGTAATCCACGGAGTCTGTCAGACCAGGATTGGCAGGATCGCCTGTGGTAATTGTTCCACCAGAAAAGTTGATGGTAAAGTTGTTGGCCAGAACCGAGTGTATGCCATCGGACTCAAGGCCTTTGGTGATTATGTTTCCGGCAGTCATATTGACAGTATTATTCGCTGAGTTACTACCACTGAATCTAACAGCATGGGCTGCATAGCCGTAGGTCGTAATATCAGTTCCTGAGAGGTTCAGTTGAATATTGGTACTGTCTAAAATGAAAATACCATAGTCTTGTTTACCATCGCTATTTGATGAATCGAGGCCCACATTGCCAATATTTCCGCTAATAATACTTCCGGAAGAATAAGTTAGAGTATTGCCATCGGCGTCTTGTAGGTCAGGGGTATCTGCCAAAATAGGAATTTGAGATAATAGCATGAGGGCGGTCATAAGTAAGCATTTCGCTTTTTTTATACCGCTTGCAAAATGCCCCTTATTTTCCCTTTTAAAGAAAATATTCATTCTGCCTTCCCCGGTAAAACCAACCCTCATTCGGTCTTGCCTTATTCCGTGTAAATCTATAATAGTTAATTAATTAAGGTAATGTTTGGCGTTAGCAGAAGCAAGTTTTTGCAAAATGAGTAATTGGGTCTGCTGTAAAAGTTGTAGCAAGGTGTTTTTAGTGTTTGTAATCCTTGATTAGGTATCAGTTCGCTTCGCTTAAAGAAGCCCCGGCACCCTTGCCGGTTTTGTTTAGGTATCAGTTCTCTTTGCTTAAAGTTAGAAGGTTTTAGGGATGTTATTTTACTTAAAAACCGGTGAGCCGCCGGTGGTCCCAGATTATGGAACGCCTAGCCCCAGCTCGGTCTTTTAGTTCTTCTTTGCAGATTGCGTGTTGGGCGTTGGATATTCGAATCATGAATGAGCACCAAGGAACTCATAATGTAAAATGTCTATCTGAAAGGTCTCAGAAAATCAGTAATCAATTAGTTGATGTGCCGTCTGATAAAGATAAACTCAACTTATAATCTTCGTTGAGTTCCTTGCTTTCACTTTTGTGATTTTTATAGAAAAGTTGAAAGTCTTTTTTCAGACTGAATTCATGCTCCTCAGCGAAATCTTCATCCTTAATTTCGATAGTCATCAAGACTTCTGTTGGATTAGATTCGATAAATGATTTTTGAATACAATCAAAGTTAAAATCCTGCCAGATATTTTCATCATCATCGAAACTGAAACTAAAGCTTGATAAGTAACCTGTAGTAGTTGGAATAGGAAAGTTACTAAGTGTTTTATTATTTTTCTCTAAGGAGCTTTTAACCTTGGTAGTCTTTATAGGGAAACCGCATAATGGTTGAAATATTTCTTTAAATCTTTGGCAATTATCTGTATTTGAAAGTAACAGAATATTACTAGTCTGATGGCTTATGAGAATGCTATCGTCGGTGCTTAAGTCTAAGCCCATTTCAGTAAGGTAATTTGCCATATTTCCTGTAATACTTAAGACTTGCTCGATATTAAAAATTGGCATTACAACAATCTCTTTTCCTGGTGAAATTCTATGATGGTTAGTTAAAGTCCTCAGAATATGACAATTATTTATTTGCCAACTGACTGTGATACATAACTCAAAGCGTCCATTAAAAGCTGGCATAAGCTTGGTATTTTCAATGTAACTTTTTGAGCTTTGACCATTTTCAAAAAGCTCATCAAAGGTGACTAAAAAAGAATATACTCCAGGCTGCTTTTCTTTGGTGCACCCATAGCTAAAGTCCAAGCGTAATTTCTGCTCAAACTTAGACAGATGAGGTGTAAATTCATATTGATAGTGTTCGCTTTGAAAAACTTCATGCTCAAAAGATTTGAGAGTATGGGAAAAACTGAAGCGTTCTTTAATTATAGGATCTAGAATATATCCCTTAAGAATTATTTTAGAGGAATGATTGATCATTGTCTGGGAAACGTATTCGAAAGTCTTTATGGCATCTTTATTTCCACTGACCAGAAGTTCATCATTGATGAAAGTAAAACTTAGAGGTTGCTTGAATGGAGCAAAGAATTGATGAAATTGCTTTTCAATTTCAGAATTAGAAGAATTCCCATAAATCCCAAGAATAGCTAGTTCCTTTTTATTGAAATGATATTTGTAAGTTGATGAGGTTAAATCAACACATCCCAAGAGGAAAGAGAGAAGAAATAATGAACAGTACTTCATTTGGTCCTTTTAAGTTCTTATTAACTCATACATTCTCACTTTTAATTTTTGACTCGAAAGCATAAAAAGCCCGATTTTGCTGCCAAAACCGGGCCTTCATTCCAAGAGATAGTTTAATATATTATTTTTTATCGACTTCCACGTCGTACTTATCAAGCAGACCTTTAAGTCCTTTTTTAAGTTCTTGAACTTTGCCTTTGTGCTCTGGGTTTGAGTAAAGGTTCGTCATCTCATTTTTATCTTTTTTAAGGTCAAACATTTCCCATTCATCTGTTTTTGGGAAGTGAATCAGTTTGTAGCGCTCTGTGCGAATACCGTAATGTGAAGCGACATTGTGAGCACCACGGCCGTAGTATGTATAAAGCAGGTCTTTACGCCAGTTTTCAGGACTTTTACCTTCCAGGATAGGCTTAAAAGAAGCGCCCTGAACATCTTTAGGAATATCAATGCCACAAACATCCAGAAGGGTAGGAGCATAGTCGATGTTCTGGATCATTTGCTGAACTCTTGAACCCGGCTTAGTCACACCAGGGTACTTGATAATAAATGGGTTTCTTAGAGACTCTTCATACATCCAGCGTTTATCATACCAGCCGTGCTCACCATTATAGAAACCCTGATCAGAGCTGTAAATGACAATGGTGTTTTTGTCGAGACCGGATTCTTTCAGATAAGCCATAAGGCGACCAACATTCTCATCAAGAGCTTTTATGCAACGTAGGTAATCTTTGAGATATTGCTGATATTTCCAACGAATGAGCTCTTTGCCTTTCAAATTCATCGATCTGAATTTTTCATTTCGCGGAACGTAGTAAGCATCCCATGCCTTTCTTTGTTCCATAGTCATTCTGTCGAATTCACCAATAGTCGATTTATCGCAAGAAGGCTGTTGAACAACAGAGTCTTTGATTTCCTGTAGAGTGCTCGTCGCAAATGGCGGTGTTACTTTGACGTCGGTCTGTAAGCTCAAGTAAGTCTCAAGATCCATATGTTGAGTCTTCAAAGAAGAGTTACGGCCACCACCATAATTGTCAAACATATTGGAAGGCTCTGGCACATCTACATTGTCCAGGTAAGTGTAGTGACGTGGAGCCGGCATCCATGTTCTATGAGGAGCTTTTTGCCAACTGCAAAGAAAGAAAGGTTTGTTTTTGTCGCGTTTATTTTTCAACCAGTCCAGAGTCATGTCAACGACGACATCTGTACAGTAGCCTTGCTTAACGACATTTTTCTTGCCGTTGACTCTAAAGTCTGGATTGTAGTATTTACCCTGGCCTGGAAGAACCCATGAAGTGTCAAAGCCAGTAGGCGTTGTACTCAGGTGCCACTTACCATAGATGACTGTTTCATAGCCAGCTGCCTGAAAGGCCTTCGGCATAGTCCACTGCGAGCCATCAAATTTATGGCCATTGCTCTTAAAGCCATTGTGCCAACTGTGCTTTCCCGTCAGAATAGCAGCACGGCTCGGACCACAAATGGAGTTACAGACAAAACTGTTTTCAAAGTACATGCCTTGTTCGGCAAGTTTATCCAGGTTAGGAGTGACTTTGTGTTTTTGGATAAAGTCTTTCATGCGACCATTGTGAGTACCTAGAGTCTGCAAGGAATGGTCATCTGAAAAGATGAATAAGATATTTGGCTTTTGCTGCTCAGCCAGAGCTGCAAAGCACATGAAGAAAAAGATTATTAAGTTTTTCATAAGCACCACATTTAGTTAATTAACCATAGGCTTATAAGCAATCTGGGGAGAATATTACGAATAATTTTGAAATAGAAATAAATATTCAATTCATTTTCTCACAATCTGACATTCGCCGGTGTTTCATAAGCTGAATCTATTGCAACCAAATGATCAAGTATGCGAGCGAATAACTCAAACAGATCTTTCAGGATTGCAGTATCTTTAATGACCCCTCGGGCCTCAAAGTATAACTCATCGACTCCTTCAGGAAAACTTGAGCCGAACCAGCCTTCATCGTCTTTAACTTTTAAATAAATTTGTGGTTGACCATGTATTAAACGTTTGATCTCGGAATCGGCAAATAATTCTTTGAGGCGTTGATCACTGTTTCCTTTGATAATAAATTTTTCATCGAAAAAAGAATCTCCAATCTCGACATCCTGCATGCCAAACCATTTTCCTAGAGGACTGAATATCCCTTCGGGATAAATCTCAAAATAGAAATTATCCTTATTGACAAAAGGCACCCGCATTCTGGTATAAGTTGTTGTACTTCTCTGCTGACCAGACCCACTTGATCGAGTAAAAGTATCGAGATTTAATTCCCAGTCGTTGTGTTTGTACTTCAAAACATCCGTTCCAAAGAAGCCTCCTTCACTAAAGCGGCCTCCTATATCTTTGGCGATCTGTCCCCATATTTCTCCTTTTGACGGACCAAAAAGACTTCTTAAGAATCCCATATTTTCTCCCTTCTTTTTTGAACTTATTTAACGATTTGCAAGTATATCAGTGCTCGGAGTTCAATAACCGGCAAGGGTATGGTGCTCACTTTCACTTACAGCTTAGTTACTTTCGCATGGATTGTTTTAAATGACAATTATTTCGAGGAAGTAAAAATGTAATGCTTTATAAGGAGTGTTAAATTTTATAAATAAAACATTCAAAGCACTGTAATTTTTATGAATAAAATATTCAAAGTACTGTAATTTTTATTTAAGTGAGTAGTAATATATAATGAGTGTGAATTAGATTTTGAGTGTGTATTATGTCTAAAAAGTTTACGATCATTGAATTGTTAATGATTGTCGCGATCATAGGAGTTTTGACAAGCATATTACTCCCTTATCTATCAGAAGCAAGAGCCAAAGTTAAACAATCAGTTTGTCTGAGTAATTCGAAACAAATATTTCTGGCTTCCACCAGCTATATCGTGGAACATAATGGCTATGGTCCAAGTGATGAGAGGGAGGACGACAGTAGATGGACATCAAAGCTGCTCGGAACTTATATAGAACGTAAATTGGGCAATCAACCTTCTCCGACTTTCAATTGCCCAAGTGGCTATGATCAAATAAAAGCCGACGATACTAACATTGGCATGAACATTTACATCACGGGTAAAAAACAGGAGCTTATCAATATCAGAGTGCGCCCTCTTCTGAAAGCCAGCCCCAGCGAGACTTGTATGTTGATTGATACTCTTAGATTATATTTTAGCGTGAGACCTGCTGCTATGACCAACGCCAAAGTTATCGATGAACCAAATGGTGGAAATAATGCGAGACACCAATTGAAGGCAAACGTGACTTTCCTGGATGGCCATGCAACTGCAAAAACTGCATCTTTTTTACTCTCAAAGACAGACAGAGAAGATACTTTTTGGGATGTTGAGCAGTGATTGGTAATCAGTACTTAGAGTGGTCTGTAGTCAGTACTTGGAGTAGTCAGTTCACTGAAAACTGAATAATTTTTTTATTTTTGACTTTCTTTTCAGAGCGTTTTGCCGCTTTCTCTGCGACTGAGCTTAGATATTTAAAATCAAATGAGTCAACTTCAGTACTGGCCCATTTGCCATAGAAAGCAATATTAACTTTATCAGACTTTTTCTTCATTAGATCAAAGAGCTTTTTCTTTAAATCAATCGTTAAATCGGTTTTGGGAATAATGACCTTACTGCGCGATTTATTGAGGTTAATCTGGTACTCTTCAGCAGAATAATTTTAATACTCGTTGCGCTGCTAGAGACTTCCATGTCTACGTTTCTAAATTTTTTGATAGTTTTATCAGGATCACTATATATAAGCGTGACAGTTGTCTAAAGGATATTTGACCTGTTTCGACTGGGTCTGCAGTATCGCCGAGTACAGTGAAAGATTTTATGCGGATGATACGGTCTTTTTTAACAACACATTCGGCACTGACATCTTTACCTATATGCTTTTTTAAGTGTTTTCAGATCCTCGGGCAACTGTATTTTCGCCTATGCGAAACAGTCCAGTAAGATGACTTTTAAGCTTAGTTACAGGTCCGGTGACTGTAACAGAATCCATGGCGAATTTCTTCTTTAGAGCTGTTTTTTCCTTTGGCGCCAGCAAAGAAGATTGAGACGCAGAAAAACAGAAATGTCAGAGCAGCGTATGAACGCATATTTCACCTTCAAATTTAACATTATGCCCTTACTACATAATCCCTGAATTCTGTTCCATTTCTTAAGCTTGAGGTAAGAGTTCTGAGTTCGCGAAGTAAATTTTTTGGAAGGAAAGTATTTATTTTTTAACGGCTGAAAAATCAGTCCAGATTGGCGTCTTTTAAATCGATCTTCATAAAAGTCATTTTAGCCTGACTTCCTTCATAAAGTATACCGATAGTATTTTCATCTACTGAAGTCAGGCATGAGTAAGCACTGTGTTTTTCATCCAGCATCAAAAAGTGCCTTTGCGGCCAAGTAAAGCCGTCATCCTGACTGAATTTAAGAGTCATTTTGGTGCGACCGCCAGCAGTCCGCAAATTGGGCGGGTTTGAAAAAACTAGAAGATTATCCTTGCCGTGTGCCCATAATCCGGCACAGCATACAGGTTCAGGCAGTGCATTGCGGGAAGTTGGATGCATTACCCAGCTTTGGCCCATGTCTTTTGTAACATAAACAGAACGACCTGCTTCAGCAATGTTTTTAGCTGCGGCATTGCGATTATCTCTCATATTGAGCATAAGATAACCATTTTTTAATTCAACAATCTGACATTCTGTCGTATTGGTATGTGCCGGCTCTGAAACCTGCCAGGTTTTTCCGCGGTCCAGTGAATATATAAAGTTACTAAAGGGCATACCATTTGCTAAACGTCCTTGAGTCGGAATGACAAGAGTTCCGTTTTTCATAGTAATGCCGCGTCCGGGAGCAGGGGCAAATAACATCCACTCAGGTTTTTTTAAGGCCTTAGTTAAGTTAAGCGGTTCAGTCCAGCTTTGGCCATCATCAGAGCTTTCGACCATCATAAACTGCGAGGTTTCTTTCGGTGTCAAACCGGGCATGGAGCCCCCCTTGCGCCATTGATGGTTCCAGCCTTTGGCACCGATCCATTTACCGTTTTTATCTTTAACGCCATGCATCCAGAGCCCAGCGACAAACACTTTACCGGTCAGCTTGTCTACTAAAATACAGGCATCGGAAACACCATTATATTTTTCTGGTAATCCGCCCCAGGTTTTCATATCTATAATTTTCTGCATCGGTGACCATGTTTGGCCACCATCTGTACTGCGTACCAAGCCTATATCCATATGCCCTTGAAGGTCGCGGGCATTGTCATAACGTGCATCGTAAACCGCAAGTAGTGTTCCTTTAGGAGTGGTCACAATTCCCGGTATTCTGGCCCCTTTAACTTTTTGTTCGTCTACCAGTGAAATACCAAACCGGTGTTTGTAACCAGTTTCTGTTCCGGCTACTTTTATGCTTAATTTCTCCAGTAAATCTACGGTTTTCTTAACCTGAAGCAAAACGGTTGCTTTCGTGAGATTTTTAGGCAATTTCAAGACCACCTGCTCTGAAATGACCTCTGCCTCTGAAAGAATTTCATAGTCTTTTTTAAAAGAGTTTTTATGGCCTTCAACTATCTGAATTTTTAAGATATTCGAAATATTATCGGAGCCCTTTAGATCGAGCAGAACAGTTTTCCCGACATTGCTTAAGTGCAAAACCGGTGTTGCTTTTTTATTAATAATAATCGGGACTTTCAAAGGGCTCTGTAGTAATTCTCCATATGAATTACTAAGAAGAAATAAAAGGATAAAGAACGCTATTTTCATACTGACTCTCACACAAACATTATTCCATGAATAATCCTGAGAAAAATGAATTTCTCTCCTAAACACAAAAAAGCCCGGACAGAATCCGGGCCCAACAACACAACGCTACAGGGAAATTTATCCGATTAATGCTCTCTTCATATCATCGAGAACTTTCTTTAATCGCTTGGTATCGCCGCCACCGACTTCGGCAGTGGTCCAGCCATTAAAATTTATCTCGGCTAAGGCTTTGCGTACATCTGCCCAGTCAATATCACCTTCAGTGATATCGCAAAACTGACGGTCCTTTTTTGTTTCTAAAGCTCTGCCTTTATGGAATCCTTTAAGATCGAGTTTTACGATGCGCGAACCAAGAGTTCTAATCCACTCTGCCATGTTACCATAGCGGTGGTGATTTCCGACATCGAAGTAACTACCAATCCATGGAGAATTAAAAGAGTCAATAAATTCTACAAGTTCCTGGCAACCCTGATCAGGAGAACCGCCATGCTTGTAGAACATACCGTTCCAGACATTTTCAAAAAGAATGCTTTGACCAAGAGCACCGGCAAGAGGCAGAAGTTCACTGATGTGCTGGCGAGCTCTTGAAGCTATCTCTTTGGCATCGCCATCATTTTCACGGCCAATAACTAGAAGAACTCCACTGCCACCAGCAGCGTGCGAAACGCGAATACAGTGCTCGAGGTTTTTCTTGGCAGTTGCTATGTCTTCCATTTTCGAAGAAGTAAATCTCTTGCCCCAGTGAGTATGATTAATGGCATTGTGAACAAAAAGACCGGTATTGTAGGCAGCTTTGCGGACTTCTTCGGCAGAGTATTTACCCGCATGATCAAAGTCTATGCCGTCGTAGCCAGCTTGTTTAACAGACTCAAAACGCTCTTCAATAGTTTTGCCTTTAGTCATGCCATACTTACATGAAAAAAGAATATTGCTGATTCTTTTAGGCTGTGGAACTTCACTCTTAGATGAAGGTTGCGAGTCGTTGGCTGCAAGTGTACCTGCACTCAGGGCTCCCATACCAAATAAAAAGTTGCGGCGATCAGTCGACATAAAACTCTCCAGGGTTGCATCAAAATCTAACATTGATACTAACAAACGCCGAAGAGCTTTAAGAGTGACTGGAAAATAAAAAGTTCTTAGAAATACTTAAGTTGAGCTACTGTATCAGAAGGCAAAACCTTCTATTAGACTTTGCTCTAAGTTCATTTTTACGAATATTCAAAATCCACTTTTTCATCACTGGCGATGTTTAATTCTACTAATCGATCCAGAATTAATTTAAATATTTCGGTAAGAGGTTTGATCTGATGAAGTCCGGAAAAACCAAATTCTGACCTAAAGACTAAATGTTTAACTCCTTTGGGAGTGTAATTATCTATTGAATATGACTCTTTAGCGATGAGAATATTGCAATCATCGAGATCTTCAATTTTTCTCTTGAGTTCTTCTGAATCAAGAAATTTTTTGATTTGAGATTCTTTATTGCTTTTGATGATAAATTGCCGGTCAAATTCATGGTCGCCAATGACAATGTCCTGCATCCCAAAAGTTTTACCGATCATAGCGATAAGCCCTTCGCGGTAAATATTAAAATTAAAGGAGCTTTCAGTTTTAAAAGGAACTCTGATCATGATAGATGCTGGCTTGTGTCCAACAGCATGATTTGTGATCTTCAGTCGCCAATTTTTATAATCAAGTAGTAAAGCATCAGGAGTCCCCCAAGCACTCTGGATGTGCTTTCCACCAATATCTATGGCGAGTTCTTCCCAAGCGTCGTTTTTAGTCCAATCTTTTAATTTCTTCAGTAAGTTCACAGTGCCCTTAAATTCATTCTGAGCTTACTTTAGCTCGGAAATCAACAAACGACTATTACTGGATGACAGACAAAGTGTAAGGCCACCTAAGCTTTTTCTTTGGAAACTTGTTCACTGACAGCTTCTGCTTTAGTTACGATGATGCATATGCCAATGGCAAGTAATAAAACTGCTGGGTAAAAGGCCATACCCGGAATTTCGGCAAAGAATATATAGCCAAAAAGTGATGCCCAAACAAACTGTGTAAGATTCAAGACTCCGACGACCTGACCTCTGAGGACTTTCATGCTGTAATTTAAAGCTGTATGGCCGATTATGGTTGGGATAACAGCCAAGAGCAAAGCATGAGTTAGTTCAACGCTATTTAGACCATGCCAAGGCATAATTCCCTGGAGAGCGGCGACGACAAAACAGCACAATCCAGCGCTTATATAGAGAGGAACAGAATAGAGCCAAATACTACCGCGACCTCGATATTTGCGACTTAGGGCTAAATACAAAGCAAAAAGGAGCATTGAAAAAAAGCAAATGACATCGCCTCTAAAATGCTCTTCACTCAAATTAAAATCGCTAACCATCAACAGAACTACACCGCAAATTGAGAAGGCGGTTCCGACTAATTCTCTTTTAGTAATGACTTCACGAACGAGGAAAAAAAGGACGAAAGGCATAGCCGCTGGCACCATATTAACAATCAAGGTTGCATTGGCCGCATAAGTGGCACGGCAACCTATGACCCACGATATAAAATGAGCGCAGAGAATGACTCCTGGCCAACAGGCATAAAGTGTATCTTTGACCTGCTTTTGCTCCTTTTTAAGGTCGCGCAGGTATAGAGGTAAAAGAAGTAATCCGCCAAGAATTAAGCGATAGCCCGCTAATAAATTCGGGTCCAGGCTGCTGTCTTTGATCATGATCACAGCCGTGGAGCAAGCCATCGCTCCAAAGAGAAGTATAAAAGTTGGATTCACAAGAAATAAGATTAATTGAAGTTGGATAAAATTTGATTCAATAATATCGCCAGACCTCTAAAGATACAAACAGCCTTATAGAAATCTTATTTCTCGTGATTTTTCAGTTCCAAAACCTTTAACATTTATACCATCTTCAGTGAATTCCATGATGGAGAAGGTGGGCTCGACATTTTCCACCATACCTTTCTTAGTCATGTAGTGAATACCACCTTTCTCCGCGTAGTTTCCTTTGTGATTATAGCCATTTATATAGGCTTTTACGCAGAAGTATTTTTCTAAAAGAGTTTTCAATTCTTTATCGTTCCAGAGGTTATGATTATCCTTTGGAAATATGGGGAAATGGCAAAAGAGAATAACTTTACTTTGTAGCTTCTCAGCCTTTTGAAGTTGAGCTTTTAGCCTAACCAGTTCATTTGAGTCTGGCTGAGAGCACCATTCCATTTCGGAGACTTAACTTTATTTTGTCTATAGTATTTCTCAGCCTCCAAATACTTTTGGCTGTCTTTTTCATAGACATGGAAACTCAAGTTATTGTCATCTAAAGCAATAAAGCGGTAATTATTGACTTTAATACTGTAGTACTTTTTGGGCATTTTCAGTAATTTAAGCACAGCACTTTTAGGATGAGGAGCAACAGAAAAATCGTGATTTCCCAAGACGTTATACAGGGGTGTTTTGAGATCTTCTAAAATCTTGAGAATGGGCTCGTAACTTTCATAATCTTTGTCGATGAGATCACCAAGCTGAATCGCAAATTTTAGTTTGTGTTTATTGCGTTCTTTAACAAACTCTTTGAGTCTTTCATCGGATGTCTTATACATTCTCTTGCCGCGATCCGGCTGATTGCAGTACTGAGAATCTGCCAGTACTGCTACCTTAAAGCTTTCCGCAGCAGATAGACTGCTAAGGAAAGCAAATAGTATAATGAAGAGCTTTATTAGGCTGTTAAGATTTTGGCATTGCCGGCTTGTACTGCATACGATGCTCTAATCGAAGTTTTACCACCGGCTTTTTCGACATCATCAATTACCTTGTAGTGACTGAGCCATTGATCTGGAGTTACTTCACAAAGTATGTAACCACGTTCTGTATTGTGGAACTGTACAGAAGCATTATTCGATTTATAGATGTTCTCAAAAGTGGTTCCCTGACCTTTATTTCCACCACTACTCAGAGAAGTTGTGACGAACTCTGTAGCAACCGGCTTACTTTCCATCTTCAGATCGTCTACACGGAGTTCATTAGCCCAGTTTGAGTGAATATCTCCAGTAAGAACAACCGGGTTGGATATTTTTCTTTCTGACATGAAACGCATAACCTCGTTTCTTTCAGAGACGCACCCTGGCCATTGGTCCATTGAGTAGACAGCCGGTTGATTCTTTTTGCGCTGTGTGTTGACTGTGGCCATCATCACTTGTTGTGCGAGAACATTCCACGTGGCAGTCGACTTATTGAGCGAAGAGTACATCCAGGCTTTTTGATCTTTACCAAGTAAGGTATTTGCCGGATTTTTGGCGGCTGCATTTAGAGGATCTTTGCCATCGCCATTTGGTTGGTCAGTTCTATATTGGCGCGTATCTAAAACATAGAAATTAGCCAGTTGACCAAAACTTGATTGGCGGTAAAGGGTCATATCTATGCCATTTGGAACGGAAGTTTTTCTTAGTGGCATCATCTCATAATAAGCTTGAAATGCAGCGGCTCTTCTTTTCAGGAATGAAGCTTTATTAACGCCTTTTTTCTCAGAGACTTCATCGGCCCAATTATTATCAAACTCGTGATCATCCCAGGTCACTAACCAAGGACACTTGGCATGCATTATCTGTAAGTGTTTGTCTAAGCGGTACTGGGCATAGCGGCGACGGTATTCGGCTAAGGTTTCAATTTCTTTGCCCAGGTGTTTTCTCACTCGGCCATCTTTACCTGCATATTCGTAGATATAATCACCAAGGTGGAAAACCAGATCTACATTATCTGCTGCCATTTGTTCATAAGCCGTGTATAAACCTTGTTCATAGCTTTGGCATGAAGTCATTGCAAATTTGAGCTTTTGGACCTTCGCTGAGTCTAGAGGCATAGTACGGGTTTGGCCTACTGAACTGGTGTAATTACCGCAGTGGAAGCGGTAGAAGTACCAGGAGTCAGGTTGTAGTCCAGTAGTTTCTACATGTACAGAATAACCAAGTTCTGAACTGGCAACAGTTGTTCCGGACTGAGAGATATTTTTAAAAGAGGCATCTGTGGCGATTTCCCACTTAACTCTTGATTGCCCTTCCAGAGGCATGCCGGAGTCTAATTGAAGAGGCTGAGGGGCTAGTTTGCTCCAAAGAACCATGCCTTCATGATTGGGATCTCCTGAGGCGACACCAAGTGTAAATGGATTCTTATCAAATTTTTCATAGGACTTAAAGCTGCTGCAACCGACACCAAGAAAAGGGACAGAGGATAAAGCGGCCGAGTAACTGAGAAATAAACGACGGGATAGGCCGCCTTCGGATTTTAAATAGCTATCTAATTGAGAAAAATTCATCACTTGCTCCAATAAAAAAATCACACATCATACATATGTCGAACAAGATAAAAAATCATGTCAGCAAATGTTGATTTTTTACTACATTTTTTTGTATGTGAATGATTACAAGTGATTTATTGGGCAAGAAAAAGAGCCCATAAAATATCTGGGCTCAAGTTTTAGAAATTAGTTGGCAGGCAAGATCTTTACGTGCCATGGACCAAATTTTGAACCATTGTTTATGTCAACCTTAATTCGAACTGGACCTTCCTTAAGATCTACAATGGGGAACTCATACCACTTGGCCGGGGCTGAACTAAGCTCGACAGTGGATTTATCATCAACTTTTAAGACTGCTTTAAGTTTGCCAATAGGTTCTAAAAGGTTGAAGGCTATTTTGTATTTACCAGCTTTTTTAACGTCTATATACCAAGTGCCATTTGTGTCATTTCTAGACCAGCCTTTGCCGACCATGTCGCGCCATTCCTGACGGCTGAGATGAGTTTCTGTTTCATACTTTGTGCCAAGAAAGATTGGTTTAGGGCCCCACATGTCTTTGTATTCAGATTCACACTCTTTCATGATTTTAGTGTA
>JAKVBD010000049.1 GCA_022446985.1 Lentisphaerales bacterium | reverse complement strand
CATCGCAATAAAACTCTAGCAAATCAGTATTATTGTTGCTTAACTGATCACAAAAATAAGTTTATGAATTATTCAGGTTAGGTGAATAATCAAATATCTTTTTATGTATATCAAATTCTATCCCACCTGAGTATAAGTCGATACAAGAAATTACATTTTTTGATAAATCAGCAAAAACCTTGGCATTTGTAAAGGAGAAATTCACATCTCGATTTTTATATTTAATTCTCCAAATTTCCTTTAAAGGTGGCTTAATTGCAACCCGGAATTTTTTATCTTTTACATCATTAAATGAATTCATCCCTTTTCATTTTATTAGACTTCCCTTTAAATCAAATAGATCATAGAACTTTCTCGCTGAGGCGCAAAGGCGCGGGGATTTATGTAAAGAAAACCCAAACTCTACACAACTGCCTCTGCGCGAGTCCCACACCTCTAATCTGCCACCATAAATCCCCACTTAAAATATTCCTCTGCGCCACGGAGCCTCTGCGTGATTTCTTTTCTCATACCCCCACTCTCAAGCTCTACGCAAAACCTCTAAGCGCCTATTCTTCAAAATCGAGACTGATTAATTATGTAAGAAATAGTTAAAACTTTCGCCTTCTTCTGAGTGAAGGATTTCGTGGATTTCAGCTGCTGATTTAGCATTGAGAATAGCATCACGGATTTCAGTGTGCTGCATCATGCGAGCTATAGCACCAATAACTTCCAGGTGACGTTCACTGTGTTCTTCTGGAGTAATGACCAAAATAATCAATTCGGACGGTTTATCGTCTGGAGCGCCAAAATCTACAGGTGGGCTAGCCAAAGCTAAAACACCTTTAATTTTGTCCTGATCCTCAAAAGAACGATCAAGTCGAGCATGAGGAACTGCAATCCCCTCGCCTATTCCGGTAGGCATTTCTTCTTCACGGGCTTTTACCAACTCATAAAGTTCAGGTGCAGTAATTTTCATTTTATGAGTTTTAACCATGAAGTGACAAAGTTCTTCGATAGCCTCGAATCGATCACGGGCAAACATGCAAGGCAGTATGTATTCCTCCTGAAGGAATTCGATTAAACGCGTACGATCATTCCCGCTTTCTTTCGCATCATCCAAAGTTTTACTGATTAATACGGTACCTATAAGTTCTGTAGCTACTACACAAGCAAGAACTGCTGCTGTGATCTGGCTACTAAATGCGGCAAAAGTACTGTCTTCACTGATGATAATAACCAATGCAATGGTAAGTCCTCCCTGAACCAGAAGGGTGCGTCCAATATATTTAGAAATATTTCCTGTTGCGGCTCCTGCCCAAGCTGCTCCTGAAGCGCCAAAACCTTTACCTAAACACATCGCCCCAAGATAAATTCCTGCAGTTAAAAGCACTTCTTTAGTCAATGACTCCAAATTCAAGTGCATTCCTGCGAGAGTAAAAAAACAAGTAAACACGGCCTGTTCCATGACCTCAAATTGCTCAAGTAAGTGGTCTTTATAATCTGAGGTATTTGCCAGAACTACCCCCATAACCATATTCGCTAAAAGCGAAGACGGGTTAAGGCCAAAACTCATACTCTCCCAGAGGAACTTTAAGTACTCACAAAGGCCATGACACAACATGATAGAAATCATCATTATCGTGAAAAGGATTGAATTAACCACACTTTTTGATGCTGAGTGATATTTCTTTTGAATAAAACGCGAATAAGCATGTAGACCAAAACCGACAACAAAGCCTATCGAACCCGCTATGAGAAAACTCGAAACTCCCGGAATAACTGTCGCTAAAAGACTTGCACCACCAATCTCTAACTTTGCAAAGGCACGGACTCCCTCAAAAATCGCCATACATATCAGGTTATCAATGGCAATAACTGCAATCATCGTTTTAACAAGAATACCCTTGGCTTTCTTCTCTTTAATAACGTGTAAAGAAGAAGCTGGCGATGTAGCACAAGCCAAAGATGCTATCAAAAGATAAATTGGCAACTTGAGGTTTTGTTCGAGACTCAACGGATTGAAATAATCTAAAGTAAAAAAGACCAAGAGGAAAGCGGCTAAAGATTCTGCGATGGCAATCTGTAAAATTCTTTTCAGTGAGTTGTGCAACAACCTAAAATTCAGGTGAGCGCCAACTGTAACAGCAATTAAACCTATGGCAAAACTGGTAATCGAAGAGAGGCTCTGTTCTTCCTCATGCCCCATGAGATGAATTCCTGATACACCAATAAATACACCGGCAATTATCTGACCTGTCAGGGCGGGAAGTTTAAACTTATGAGCTATAACGCCAGCGACACTACCGACTATGATAATCACTGCTGTCAAAAGCAGCGGGCTCGCACCATTTAAAAGCGCCGGTCCGTGACCACCACCGGCAGCTAAAATAAAATCTATACTCATACGATCTAATTTTTACGGGCTAATGACGTCTTTGGTGATTGTTGCGCCCATGATTGCGATTATTATTGCGGTGGCGATTATTTCTATCGCGATTATTGCGGTTACCGCCATGCTGCTGAGGTTGCTTCTTAGGTGCTTCACGCACTTTCTCATACTCAACAAGCATTTCTTCTTCTGGAGTCGTACAAGTCAAAGAATGACCGATATACTCTTCAATGGAAGGAAGTTCAAACGCACTATTCTCACAGGCAAAGCTCATCGCCTTACCTTTCGAACCAGCACGACCTGTACGACCAACTCGGTGAACATAATCTTCTGCTTCATAAGGCAGTTCATAATTAAAGACATGGCTGACATTATCAACATGAATTCCACGACCTGCAACATCTGTCGCAACGATGATTTTAATCTCTCCTGCACGGAATTTTTCAAGAATACGCATTCTCTTTTTCTGAGGAACATCACCAGTTAACAATTCTAAATCAACGCCATGCTCATAAAGTGTCCTGGAAAGTTTTTGAGACTCATCTTTTCTATTTGTAAAAATGATCATTCTCTCAACTGTTTCATTCTTTAAGTGCCATAAAATAATTGGCACTTTGTCTTTCGCCTGAACCATGTAAACAATCTGTTGAACATTTATAGAGACCACTGTTTCAGGGTCAATTTCTACAATATGATAATCTTTCTTCATCCAGCGCTGGGCAAGATTCATAACATCGTCACTCAAAGTTGCTGAGTATAACTGAGTGATACGCTTATCACTGTGAGGTATCTGTCCAATAATTCTTCTAACATCTGGAATGAATCCCATATCCAGCATGCGGTCAGCTTCATCGAGAACTAATTGCTCAACTTTATTCAGCTTGACAACTTTACGTCGAGTGTAATCTAAAAGTCTTCCTGGAGTTGCTACAAGAATATCTACACGTCCGTGAAACTCTTGAGCTTGTTTTTCAAAATCCATACCGCCATAAACAGTTACTGTTTTGGCATCGCAGAACTTGCCAAGAGCCGTAGCATCTTTACCAATCTGAACAGCTAATTCACGAGTCGGTGCTAAAATCAAACAACGTGGAGTGCCTGAGTAAGGTTCTTTAAGGGGGTTTTTAATGAAGTAATCAAAAATTGAAATCAGGAAAGCTGCTGTTTTACCAGTACCTGTCTGGGCCTTACCTGCTATATCTCTTCCCTTTAAAGCTTCCGGTAAAGTCTTCGCTTGAATTTCTGTACACTGAGAAAAACCTAAATCGTGTATACCGTGCAGCACTGGATTTGTCAGCCCGATACCATAAAAGCTCAAACCTTCTTTCACCTCAGGAATTTCAGCTGGCTGCCAATCCTCTTCAGGCTTCGCAGCTTCCACTTCTACAGAGTGTGTTGGAAGTGGGGCTTTTTCATGTCTGTGACCGCCTTTCTTATTGCGATTGCGGTCTTGTCTCTTTTTATGCTGCTGTTGCTGCTTATTTTTGCCTTCGAATTGATTTTCAGATCTTTGAGACTCGGGCTTTTTCTTTTTTGAGCTTTCCGGTTGAGACGGGTGCGGCTTTTCTTCTGGCACCACTTCAGTTTCAGGTTTGTGACGCCCGAAAAGCTTTCTGAATAACTTTTTAATCAAAGACTAACTCATGATTTTGTATTTAAATTAACTACTCACAATAAGAGCATATTCCGAACTTAACAGCTTCAGATTACTCAGACTGTTCTTTTTTAGAAGGATTTACAGCAAATATCAGCCAAATCCACGCGAACATAAGAACCATACCTCCAGTTGGAACGATAGGACCAAGATCTATTCCTGTGGCACCTTTGAAAAACAAAGGCCAAGTGAAGCCCAGTAAACCCCCTATCATTGCCATCGATTGCTTGCGAACCGCAATTAAACTCATGACTAGTAGAACTGGTATGTGTATTGACTGATAGAGCAGTCCTGTATCGAACAACTCTTTGTGATACGCTGATTCAAACTTTATTGCATGAGCGCCCAGAGACCCCAGCAAAATGTTGATAAAACCCAGTATCGCTGCGACTCTGAATACAAGTATATCTTTGACCTGCAACGTTAAACCTCCTTTTTTACCTGCTTATACTAGTAATGCAAAAATTCCGGCAATCTATTTGATTTTAAGAAAGTCATGCGTATCTTATCGCGCATTTTTAAAATTTTACATTAAATAACTTATTTACAGAACTTTAGGTATATGCCAAAATCCGCGAAAATATGTGTCAGCAGCCTCGGCTGCGCAAAGAACCTCGTTGACACAGAGGTTATGCTTGGTGATTTAGCAACAAAAGGTGTTTCTCTTACAAACGACCTAAACGATGCAGATATCTTTGTCATCAATACATGCAGCTTCATCGATGGTGCTCGTCAGGAATCCAATGAAGCAATAATGGATGCAGTTCGCTGGAAGAAAAAAAGGCGCAATAGAAAAGTTGTTGTTGCCGGCTGCTTACCTCAGCGTTCTCCTGAAGAGACCAAGAAGAATCATCCAGATGTCGACCTCTTTCTCGGACTGGATGAAATATCTTCTATAGGCAAGATGGTTCAGAACCTTATCCGTAAAACTCCTGGAATGAACACCTTTGTTAAAGAAGATTTGCCTGTTTACCTATACGACGAAAACACACCTCGACTTCTGGTCACACCTTCACACTATGCCTACATCAAAATTTCAGAAGGCTGTAATCACAAGTGTAGTTTCTGTGCTATACCTACTTTCCGCGGCAAACTCCGCAGTCGTACAATCACTTCCGTCATTAAAGAAGCTCAGGCTCTTCTTAATCAGGGCGTTAAAGAAATCATCCTTGTTTCTCAAGACTCCACTGGCTACGGGTCTGATCTAAAAGACGGTTCATCAACAGCTAAACTGCTTCAGGCTCTTGATAACCTCGATGCCGATGATTACTGGGTAAGACTTCTTTACCTTTACCCAACAACTGTCAGTGACGAACTTATTGATACTTTCGCAAGTGCAAAGCACATCTGTAAATACATCGACATGCCACTTCAGCACGCTGGAGACAAAGTTCTCAAAACTATGAGACGTGGTATTACGCGTAAACGTACAGAAGCTCTTCTGGATAAATTCCGGGAAAAGATTCCTGGCGTTACCATGAGAACTACTTTACTTGTGGGTCACCCGGGAGAAGATCACGAACAGTTCCTTGAACTTAAAGACTTCGTTGAAAAACAGCGTTTTGACCGCGTTGGCATCTTCACTTATTCGCACGAGAAAAACACTCATGCTTACAACTTTGATGAGTATGCCGATGCTGAAACTGCTGAAGAGCGCAAGAACCAACTCATGGAAATTCAGCAGGATATTTCCTACGAGAAAAACCAGCGATTTGTCGATCAGAGCCTAAACGTCATTATCGAAGACATTTTCGAAGATGAAGAAGGAAATACTCGCTGCATTGGTAGAACAGAAGGCGATGCTCCAGATGTTGACAATCAGGTTCACTTCGAATACGATGAAAGTATTGGTGACAAAAGCTTCGTTAAAGTAAACATCTTTGAAGCAGATGCCTACGATCTATTTGGAGAAGTAGTCACAGACTAATCTTTTAAACTCAGGGGCTGATTTGCAAATAAAATGATTAACCACTTTTTTAGCAATTTCAGCCGCTATACCATCCTCAGAGACTGCCGTGAAAGCTGGCTTTACTTTCATCGCTTCAGCTGTGGATTTATGCTTTTCCTCATTCTACTGTCAATAGATAAGTATAAAACAGGTCAAGGCGGCAACTTCTTTCACTACTCAACCGTTTTTTTTGCCTTTGCCTTAACATTCTCAGCTGTCATCACATTTTCGTCCGCTGTTACTCAAGACAAAGAAAATCAGTCCCTCGGATTAATCCTACTAACAAACAGCTCCTCGACTGCATATTTACGCGGCCGTTTTTTTGGCAGATCCACTCACCTTATAAGTTTACTCCTAATCCTTTTACCAATTACCCTATTTTCAATTACTCTAGGCGGAATTACCCTCAAGCAAATTTTTCAAACCCTCATAACACTCGGTCTCTGGCTGTCTTTTACTTCGCTTGCCAGCTTTTGGGCCTCCTGTCTATTCTCCAATTCAAAAGAAGCCTTGCTCATCTCCATCTCTTTATGTTCAGCACTCTTTTTTCTTATGATGGTCTTTCAATTCTCTCCAATTCACCGAATAAATGAGATTATGGATTTTGCTGGTTATGATGGATATTTCCTCTTGGAGCTAAGCATCTATAGTGTGTTTTCAATAATTTTACTTAAGTCTATAAAAGCTAACTTTGAATTTGCGGCCACTACACCAATCTCATTCTGGGATGACTACACTAAAAAAATCAATCTTAAGTTGCAGTCGATAGAGCCAAAATTTGTTCGTTCGGTAATCAGAAGAAGAGTCTCTGTCTCTCCAATCAAAGATAAAGACAAAAACTTAATCCATCGCTCTTATAACCCTATAGAATATGCGCGAGCTTACCCTTTCACCGCCATATTATTAAGCATTACCCTAGTTATATTCTTCCCATTGCTTTTTTTAATCATGTTTTTATACATCCCCTATTTCTTTTTTAAAATGTGGAATGACATGACCAAAATATTCGAGATCGAATTTACTGAGGGAACGTTATCATCCTTAGCGACCCTTCCCTACAGCAGAGAAGAGTTCATCAAAGAAAAGTTTGCGTACTTCAAAACAGCCACACAAGTCCTCTACCTTATATATGCCATGGTCACACTGGTTTTGATAACCAGTCTTAGTGCCAATAAAGGTGAACTACTCCCCTCTTTGATTATAACGGGCGCCCTTTCTTCATTTATTTTTCTTCCAGCCTTAATTATCTTCATAAAATATCTGAACCTAGCAATCATCTTCAATTCCAGAAAGGTAGATAAAATAAACCTATTCTTTGCAAGCCTGACAATTATCTTTCTCTACTTTTTCCTACCAATTGTCCTGCCACTTGGACTCTTGTTTGGCATTCGTTTTGTTAAAAGGCTGTGCTACCAAGAGCTGGAAGAATGCATAGCCTATTGCTAGGATCTTCCCGACATCATTCCAAAACGCATTCATTGGATAATATCACTAAAAATCACCCCATTACTTTTTAGATTCAATTATGAGCTGAGGGCTTTTTGACATTGAACAATTACTGCTTATATTGCATAGCAACGTTACAGCGATTTTTTTGCATCGGGGATTACGACAATCCCCGTTTTTTTTGTAAAAAAGCTATGAATTTACGGTAAAGATTATGAATAGTGAATTATTGGCGATGCTCGACTACCTCGAGCAAGAAAGAGACATAAATAAAGAAACACTTTTTGACCTTGTTGAAGAAGCGTTGACTTCTGCTGCCCAAAAAGAACTGGGAGAGACATTGGTTAACCCTAAGGTCACCATCAATCGCAGTAACGGCGACGTTACAACCTGGGCTGACTTTGAAGTCGTTGAAGAAATTGGCGATAGAAGAACTGAAACTGACGTCGAATCTGCAAAAGAGTATGACCTCGACGCTGCTATTGGCGATGTTGTCACATGTAAGTACGAAACGAGCAAAAACTTAACTCGTATTGCAGCTCAGTCAACGAAGCAAGCTATCATGCAAAAATTAAGACAGCTCGAAAAAGAGCGTGTCAATGAAGAATTCGTAGATCACGTTGGTGAACTTCTAAATGGTACAGTTCGCTACTTTGAAAGAGGTGACGTTGTCATCGACTTCGGTACTGCCGAAGGTGCTCTATCTGCCGGCGACCGTATCCCTTCTGAAGATTACCACAACGGTGATCACATTACAGTTTTGCTTAAAGAAGTTAATGTTAAGCGCTCAGGTCCAAGTCTTGTTTGTTCAAGAACTCATGCTGATCTGGTTCGCAAACTTTTCGAAAGAGAAGTTACCGAAATTACTGACGGTATTGTTGAAATCAAAGCCATTGCCCGTGAAGCTGGCTATAGAACAAAAATTGCCGTTGTCAGTTCTGAAGACCGCATAGACCCTGTAGGTGCTTGTGTAGGTCTTAGAGGTGCACGTGTTAAGGCAATCGTCCGTGAATTGAACCGTGAAAAGCTCGATATCGTTCACTGGACTCCTGACGTTAAACAATTAATTACAGAAGCTCTAAAACCGGCAGAGGTCATGAAAGTCGAACTCGACTATGACTCTCAATCTGCCAAAGTTAAAGTGGGTGACGATCAGTACTCACTGGCTGTTGGTAAACGTGGTCACAATGCCAAATTGGCTCGCCAGCTCACAGGCTGGAATATTGAAATTGCCCGTTTCCAGTACGAAGAAGAACAGACATTCGAACAGCGCCTGGAAGAAGTTAAATCTATGTTCATGAAGATTCCGGGCATTACTGAAGAAGCTGCTTCAAACCTGATCAGCAATGGCTATCTTTCTCTCGATGGTATCGGTGCTGCCGATGTCAGCGATTTAACTGGCATCGATGCAATAGATGAAGAACAGGCCCAAAGTATCATAGACTACGTTAAGGCTAAATTGCCATCCTAACGTTGAGCAATAAGGAAAATACAAATAAATATGAATAACGAAATAACAGTTCAGGATCTGGCTAAAGAAATCAAAGTCACTCTCGACAGCCTACTGCAGTTCCTTGAAGCTCAAGGTTTCGAAGGCATGACGGCATCATCTACTATTGATGAAGATCTGAGTGACCTTGTTAAGGACCAGGTTGAAGACTTAGAACCGGAAGACGATACTGTTGTCCGTCTTAAACCACCATTTATCGTTAAAAACGTTGCAGAAACTCTGGATATCAAAGCTAATAAATTGATTACAGAACTTATGCAGATGGGTGTTCTAGCTGCTATCAATCAAAGTATTGATCAGGCTAAAGTTGAAGCCCTTTGTGAAAAGCGTGGTTTAAAACTCGTTGTTGACAAACGTGAAAAACCTCAGGCTGATACTCAACGTAAGCCGAAAGAAGAAGATCCGGAAAACATCCAGTACAAAGAAAAAGATGGTGATCGTGTAAACAGACCGCCAGTTGTTGCTGTTATGGGTCACGTTGACCACGGTAAAACTTCACTTCTTGACGCTTTGAGAAACACTGTTGTTACTGCTGGTGAATCTGGTGGTATTACTCAGCACACAGGTGCATCGCTTATCGACTACAAAGGTATGAAGGTTACTTTCCTTGATACTCCTGGTCACGCCGCTTTCTCTGCCATGCGTAAGCGTGGTGCTTCTCTAACTGACATCTGTGTTCTTGTTGTTGCTGCAGATGATGGTGTTAACGCACAGACTAAAGAAGCAATTAAAATTATTATGGATGCCAAGGTTCCCATGATCATCGCGATCAACAAAATGGACCTGCCACACGCCGATCCGAACAAAGTTCTCCAAGAGCTACAGCAACAAGGCCTTCTCACAGAAGAGTGGGGTGGTGAATATGGTTGCGTTAAAGTTTCTGCTCTGGCAAAAACTGGCCTGGAAGAGCTTATCGAGCGTATCCACCTTGAAGGTGAAGTCAATGAACTCACTGGTAACGATAAGATTCCTGGTAAGGGTATCGTTATTGAATCTCAGCTTGAAACTGGCATGGGAGCTACTGCAAACATCCTTGTTCAAGACGGTACATTCAAACAAGGCGACATAGTTATCTGTGGTGAATTCTACTGTAAAGTAAAAGGCATGGTTAACTCTCTGGATAAGAGACTTAAAACTGCTGGTCCAAGTCAGCCAGTTAAACTTCTTGGTCTTAACGGTGTTCCTGAAGTTGGTACTCCTATCGTTGTTTGTAAGAATGAAAAAGAAGCTAAGAAAATTGCCAGCGAACGTGCTAACAACATTCGCCGTGCAAAACTCGACAAGCCGAAAATTACCAGTGTTGAAGAACTACTCAACCAGGTTCAAGAGCAAGACAAGAAACTTCTTCGCCTTATCATCAAAGCAGATGTTAAAGGTACTGCAGAAGCTATTGTTACTGAACTCAAGAAAATTGAGTCTGACAAAATTAACCTCGATATCGTAAATGTTGGTGTTGGCTCAATTACTGAAACTGATGTACAGCTTGCTGCTCCTACTAAAACCAGAATCATTGGTTTTCACGTTAGAACCAACCCTGGCGTAAACAAGGCTGCTAAAAACGCTGAAGTCGAAGTTTCTCTTTACTCTGTAATCTATGAACTTATCGACAACATCCGTGCAGAAATGACCGGTATGCTCGATGCCGAAAGCCGTGAGAACATCATCGGTAAAGCTGAGATCATGGAAATATTCAAAACTAAAGCCGGTAAAATCTGTGGTAGTATCGTTCGTTCCGGTAAAGTTAAAGTTGGGGCTCATGCCCGTGTTTTCCGTAATCAGGAAATGATCTACAACGGTAGTATTAAACAACTTAGAAGATTTAAGGACGATGTCAAAGAAGTTCCAAATGGTATGGAATGTGGTATCAACCTGGACAACTTTGACGACTTTGAAACTCAAGACCAAATTGAGATCTACGAGTACGAAAAAGTCGCCGCTAAACTATAAATTTTAGTTAGAAACCTTTTAAGGGGCTGTGTTTTTAACACAGCCCTTTTTTATTGAGCAAGATGATGAGAGAATTTTTTCAGCAACAGATTTTAAAAGCAACTCTATCGAAAAGTTTGGGCAATGACAGCTTAATCCAAACACTCTGGAGTGGATATGGCCAAATACTTAAAATGGACCTTATAAATAGTCGTAAGAAGATCGATACTGCTATCATAAAATTCATCGATTTACCGGATAATTCATCACATCCCAGGGGTTGGAATACCAAGCGCTCTCACCAACGTAAAGTGAAGTCCTATGAAGTTGAGATGGCCTGGTATAATCATTACAGTAAAGCCTGCGATACTTCTTGCAGAGTCGCGCAACTCTATGGTTCTGCCTCAACAGAAGACTCACACATCATAACCATGGAAGATCTCGATGCTGCGGGCTTTCCAGTTCGCAATAGTCACCTTGATTCAGAAGGCGTTAAAACCTGTTTGAGTTGGCTGGCTAACTTTCACGCGACTTTCATGGGAATCAAACCTGACGGACTCTGGCCAACGGGAACATACTGGCACTTAGAGACACGACCTGATGAACTTCAGGAAATGGCCAATGGACCATTAAAAACTTATGCTGCTGAAATAGATCAAAAACTAAGTTCTTGTAAGTACCAGACATTTGTTCATGGTGACGCCAAAGTAGCCAACTTATGCTTTTCCAAAGATGAACTCTCTGTTGCAGCAGTTGACTTTCAGTACGTTGGTGGTGGCTGTGGTATGAAAGATGTCGCCTACTTTTTAGGCAGCTGTCTGAATGAATACCAATGCCAAGAAGGAGAAGAAAAATACCTCAACCACTATTTCTCTGAGTTAAAGCTCGCTTTAGAAATTCGTCAAAGCAAAATCGACTGGACTGAACTCGAAAGTGAATGGCGAGACTTGTATGCCTGGGCATGGACTGACTTCTACCGCTTTCTATTAGGATGGATGCCAACTCATTACAAAATTCATTCTTATACTAAAGTACTCTCTGAAAAAGTTCTAAAAGAGCTTATTTAAGCTGAAACTCCTCAACAAGTTTCCTCAGATCTCCAGCCATATTCTCAAGTCCCTTGGAAGTTGTATCGACTGCAGAAGCTTCATCTCGACAATTTTGAGTGACATCATTAATATTTCTAATACTGCTTAGAATAACGGAATTCTCATTATTAGACTTTGAACATTGCTCTGCAACTTGCGAAATAGATTCAGTCATACATTCTACCTCAATCGAAACATCTTTGACTAAACCAGAAGACTCTTTAATTCTGCCGGTAATTGCCTCAAGCCCCAAAGCAGCCTCGGATATATTTTGAGAATTATCTTTTACTGTGATGCTCTGCTCTTCAATCGCCGCAGCAATAGTTCTACTGGCATCGCATATTTCCTCAATTACAGAGTTAACCTGATTCATCTGGATTGTTGTTTCTTCCGTACTCGTCGTAATTTTTAAAATGCTGTTACGAATCTTATCCAATGCAGTACCGGTTTGGTTCGACAATTCCTTGACTTCTTTTGCGACTACAGCAAAGCCTTTACCCGCTTCTCCTGCTCTTGCTGCCTCAATGGTCGCATTGAGAGAAAGATTCTTAGTCTGTTCTGAAATTTCGGCAATGATATTAACAATCTCTTCTATCTCACCTGCAGCGACAACCAGATTTTGTACTTTCGAAACTGCCTTTACTGTCTCTTCAGTTGCCTTTTCGCTGATTACTCTACTCAATTCTGTGCTCTCTGATATCTCAGCAATAGTCACCGACATCTCTTCCGTTGCTGCAGCAATACTTGAAAGATTATTCTGTGAGATATCCACAGCAGTAGACACTGATTCTATATTTGATGAAACATTGCGAACATTCTCTAATACTTTGACTGCATTCTTTTTTAAAGACTCAGTCTCCTTATCAACTTGTTTAAGGTTATCACTGAGGACTTCTGTAGAAGCTATTGTTTTATCGACTTCTACCGTTGCTGAATTCACGGCACTCTGTAAGGACTGTGAAGTACTCGACAAACCACTTGATGAATAATTAAGCTCAACAGTCCTGTTAGAGATAACTTTCAGGCTGCTATTCAACGTTGCCCTGGCAGTTTCTAAAGAACCTGCTAAGACTCCTACTTCATCTTGAGCCTTTACATTTATTTCCGTATCGAGATTCTTTGTTGCTAACTTATCGGCAAAATCAACTGTTGACTTCAAAGGTGATACTATTGACGAACGAACGAGAAACAAAATAGCAAAAACAACAAAGCCGGTCACACCTGAAAATGTAATTGCACTTTGAATAGAGCTATTCACATTTTCATCAATCTCATTAATCGTCTGAGCCGTTGCTATTCCTGCTACTTCTACGATCTTTTTAACAGACTGCTCAAAACGGCTCGCCGCAAATTTCAGTTTTTCTGTTTCAAATGCAATCAGGTCATCTTCTTTAACCAATTGACTAAAAAGCTCTTTATAGTCAGAAATTGCCTTGGAGGCACTCGTTATATCATCATCACTCAAAGAATCATCAAGATCTGTAAAGCTCTTTTTCAGTGATCGTAAAGAATCAAAGGCTTTTTCGCTATTGTCCATATTCTCCCGATCTATCTGAACAACTTCTTCTTTCTCCCCTACGACTACTTTACCCAGTAAACCATCAAGTAGACCGCCCCCACCTCCATTGGCAGATTGTTTTAAATAATCGATTTCTTCAGTGCTAATTCCGTGAGCTTTGATGAGTTCATCAAGAGATTTATCTGATTGACGACCTTTCAACAGGTACGCCAATTCATCATTGCGAATCTGGAGAATTTTTGTCTTCACTTGAGGGACATATAAACTTTTGATATCACTGCCAATTTTATCGCCATAATTCGCTAAAGCTGTATACGCTTCATCTCTGACTTGATCATCTTTTGACTCGACCAAAGCTTGAAGTAACTCTTTGTATTTACTATGACTTTTGTCGTACATTTTCTGGTCATCAACACTTAAATCCGCATTGGCCACTTCAAAAGAAAATTCGACGAGCGCCATATCCAGTTGAGTTTTATACATCGCCTCATTTTTATAGTAGAAGTCCTTCTCTTTTTCGCGGACTTTATTAAAAGCTATAAATAGAGTTTCTACCTGATGCTTCCTGACCCTTTCCATCAAGTCATCTGCAATACCCGTAAACTTTTTCTGTAAGCCATTCTTTTCATCTGTAAACCCTTTTGTACTCCAAGAGTTCACTATGGCATTGAAAGCCTTTTTATAGTTTTTAGCTGCTTGTATTACAAGTTTATTTTCCTGTAGTATTTCTTGCTGACCTTTGGCTAAAGCATTAATTTCATGACAGTTATCCAAGAGCTCTTCAAGAGTCGAATTATGTAAATTTAATTGATTTTCACTGCGAGCTAACAAAAAAGCCCTTTCATGACCACGGCTTCTTTCAAATAGATGAGAAACCTCTAAAGCCTGCTTGGCAACTTTAACTTCTTTACCTAGCAAGGCTTTATAAGTCGCATTTGTTGAATTCAAAGATTTTTTAAAAATGAGGACAACCCCCATAGAAGCCAAAAGTATAAGCACAGCGCAAAAATATAGACGATGACCTATCTTAAATTTCGAAAGCATAATTCAATCCCATCATTAATAATGAGATTCAAACGACGCAGTTGATTGTCCTAAAAGCGCAAAAATGCCTATAGGAATATTAAGAATTGATTAATTCGAGGAGCCAAGAAATTCACAACATAAATTATGTTGTTTCCCTGCTTAAACCTAAGAAAACGCCAAAACTATATGAAGTAATATGAGATATAAACTCCACATTTCTCGTGAGCTGCTCTGAAACATTTTAGAGTACTTTGTCGAAATGAAAGACAATTATGTATACAAAAAAAGCCTGAAAGTCGAAACTTTCAGGCTCAAAAAATTTATGGAGCGCTGAGCACCAGCTCGGCAACATCATACCGGCGAGATGCCGGTATAATCACTTACTTATCAAAAAGAGTTAAGTAAAGATTGTCCAGATAAAGTCGAATCGCTTCACTCTTAACTTCAGCAATAATCTCTTCCATATGACCATGAACAAGCATCGCCATGGCAGCATCTTTAGAGATACAACGACTCTGAATATAGAATAACTCATCGTCATTCAGCTGACCGATTGCAGCTCCGTGAGCGGCTTTTACGTCATCTGCATAAACATCGAGCTCTGGCTTAGTATCTACACGAGCATTCTTACTCAGAAGAAGATTCTTATTCATCTGCGACGAATCTACCTGCTGTGCATCTCTGGCGATGAAAACCTTACCATTGAAGACGCCGCGACTGCGGTCATCAAGGATACCTTTATAAAGCTGATCACTGAATGTACGAGCACTATTGTGATTAATTGCCGTGTGATTATCAGCTAACTGACTATTGCGAATGGCATAAAGGCCTTTCAAACCAGCGAAGGCATTTTCATCATTCAGTTCAGTATCCAGGTAGTTACGCGAAGTCTTAGAACCACAGGCAAGAACAACAGAGTTAAAACGACTGTCTCTTTCCTGAGTTACTCGCACTGAACCAATGTGAAATGAATTTTCATTCTGTGACTGATTCTTAGTGTAGTCAAGTTGAGCATTTTTCGCTAAGTGAATGTCAGTAACGGCATTCGTGAAAACTGTTTCATCGTCTAGGCTTATATAATCTTCAAGAACTTCTGCGACTGCGCTTTGACCAAGGATGATTACGTTTCTCGGCATACTGGCGACACCATTAGATGCACCGATATTCAAAATGTGTAGAGGCTTGTCCAACTCTTGTTTCGCTTCAACATTTATGAAAGCGCCTTCAGAGATATTGGCTCTATTTAAGTTCGTAAAAGCATCTTTGCTTGCTGCTGGAGCTTCGCTTAAAGCTTTCTGTAGCCGTTCGCCATTTTCAGCGATAGCTTTCGAAAGAGGCTTTACTTCTACAGCTTCAGGAAGATTAGAAAGACTTTCAGAGAAAAGGCCGTCAACAAATACTATAGAGTAAGTACCTTCAATAATTGGCGCGTCGACTTCGCTTTCTTTTTCAGCAAAGGAGAACATCCCTTTAAGAAGTTCAGAGATATTTGTGTACTTCCACTCTTCAACTTTCTGAGTTGGGAAGCCACTCTCTTTGACATCTTCCAAAGCCTGAGTGCGAATAGCGTCGAGCCACTCCTCTCCTGAAGCTTCTGATTGTAAATAGCTGATAAAATCACCAGCCGGTATAGAAATTTTACTCACGAACTAACTCCTAACCTATTAGCCAGTCGTAACCCTTTTCCTCAATCTCGAGGGCGAGGGATTTGTCACCAGTCTTAATAATTTTACCTTCGTAAAGTACGTGAACGAAGTCTGGAACAACATAGTCAAGAAGACGCTGATAGTGCGTTACAAGAACAAAACTGTTGTGCTTGTTCTTGAGAGTATTAATTCCATTAGCAACGATCTTCATAGAGTCAACGTCAAGACCAGAGTCAGTTTCATCAAGGAAAGCTAAACGCGGGTTAAGAACTGCCATCTGCAGAATCTCGTTACGCTTCTTCTCTCCACCGGAGAAGTCAACGTTAACTGGACGACTCAGCATGGATTCCTTCATTTTTAGAAGTTCCATTTTATCCATAAGGAATTCATTGAAGTCCATAGGGTCCATTTCTTCAGCGCCCTGGTGACGACAAATAGCATTGTAAGCAGCTCTTAGGAAAACTGTGTTACTTACACCAGGAATTTCGACTGGATACTGAAAGCTTAGGAAAACGCCTTCACGTGCTCTTTCTTCCGGCTCCAAATCAAGAAGATTTTTCTCTTTGAAGTTCACTTCAAGACTTACTTCACCGCCTGTGACTTCATAGTCCGGGTGACCTGTTATAACTTTAGAAAGAGTACTTTTACCTGATCCGTTTGGTCCCATAATCGCGTGGACTTCACCCGGATTAACTGTCAGGTTGATGCCTTTTAAAATTTCTTTATCTGCAACTTGAGCAGTAAGGTTACTAACTTTTAACATTGTGAGTTCCTGTAGAGTAAAATTTATCCGATACTGTTTTCCAACTTCATCTCAAGAAGCTTCACTGCTTCAACTGAGAACTCCATTGGCAGTTCTTTGAAGACTTCTTTACAGAAGCCGTTTACCAGTAGTGAAATAGCGCCTTCAACATCGATACCACGAGATTGCAGATAAAAAATCTGATCGGCATTTATCTTCGATGTAGACGCTTCGTGCTCAATAGTCGCAGAATTGTTCGAGCATTCCAGATAAGGGAAAGTTGACGCACTGCACTTGTCTCCTACAAGAAGCGAGTCACACTGAGAATAGTTACGGGCATTCTCGGCACCGGCGGCAATTTTTACGAGACCGCGATAAGCATTCGACGAGTTATCTGCCGAAATACCTTTTGAAATAATTGTTGAGCTGGTGTTCTTACCGAGGTGAATCATCTTCGTACCGGTATCCGCCTGCATGCGGTTGTTGGTAAGAGCTACAGAGTAAAACTCACCAACAGAGTCGTCACCTTTAAGAACAACACTCGGATACTTCCAGGTAATCGCCGAACCGGCTTCAACCTGAGTCCATGAAATTTTTGATTTATAACCTTCGCAAAGACCGCGCTTAGTCACAAAGTTATAGATACCACCAACACCATTTTCATCACCGGCATACCAGTTCTGAACTGTTGAGTAATTGACTTCCGCATTATCAAGAGCAACAATTTCAACAACGGCAGCATGCAGCTGATTTTCGTCACGCATAGGAGCTGTACAGCCCTCCAGGTAATTCACAAAACTGCTTTCTTCTGCAACAATCAGAGTTCTTTCGAACTGACCAGTCTCTGATGCATTTATGCGGAAATATGTTGAAAGATCAAGTGGGCAGCGAACGCCTTTAGGAATGAAACAGAATGAACCGTCAGTAAATACTGCAGAGTTCAAAGCCGAGTAAAAGTTATCCTGTACTGGAACAACTGAAGCTAGGTATTTCTTAACCAGATCTGGGTGATCCTTAATCGCTTCAGACATAGAACAGAAAATAACACCGTGCTTTTTGAGCTCTTCCTGGTGCGTTGTACCAACTGAAACCGAATCAAAAACCGCGTCAACAGCAACACCGGCAAGTCTCTTTTGTTCTGTCAGAGGAATGCCAAGTTTATCGAAAGTTTTGATCAATTCTGGATCAACTTCATCCAGAGACTCTGGCTTATTCTCGTCATCCTTGCTTTTGGGAGCTGAGTAGTAACGAATAATCTGAAAATCAATTGGCGGATAGCTGACATGAGCCCAGTCGGGTTCCTCCATTTTCTGCCATTTCTCAAATGCTTTAAGTCTGAACTCAAGCATCCACTCTGGTTCTTCTTTTTTGCTCGATATGAGGCGAATGATGTCTTCATTTAGACCTTTCGGGGCAATATCACCTTCAATATCTGTTACAAAGCCATATTTATCCTGGCTCAGAGCATGTCTCATTATTTCCATAAATACCTAAAATCCCTACTGCGGGGATTCCTCCTTTACAGGGCAACAACTTTCATAATCCATAACTTCTTTCAGCGAAATCGTTCTGAAAAAGCTGCGCATTCTTTTATTTAAATTAACAAGAGGCGAAATGATATTACAAGATGAGGACATAGAACAATTACTTTCACCCTCGACACAGTTCACCAAGCTGAGAGGTTCAACAACCATCTCCATAAAGTCGAGAAAGTTTATATTTTCCAAATCCATCTTCAATGAATATCCGCCATGAGCTCCTTTTTCAGACTTCAAAATTCCACCTGAGACCATTTTTTGCATGGCCCGCGAAGTCACATCAAAAGGAGTACCAAACTTTTCGCATATTTCTTTGACCGAGGTAAGATCATCAGATTTTTTCAGATAAATATGCCTCAGAGCCATCATGGCATACTCTACTTTTTTATTAATTTTGAACATTCAAAAACCTCAGCTTAAACAAATAAGACTTTTTTTGACTCATTTAAATTTCTTAAATTACTAATCACTTTCGGAGCAATTACAAGGAACGAATGTAAAAAATAGGGAAAGACAAGGTTAAATAAGCATAGAAAGCAACTCTTTTGAAGAAGCTTTAAGTTTCATCTTTTGTAAATAGAGGATAGCGGACTGTTTTTCAGCACATTTCTCATGACCAAGTAAGTACTCTTTTTCGATTGTATTCGTCATCGATTCAGCCACTGTAAAAGGCCCCCAAAGTTGCTGCTTCAATTTAGCGGCAACGTTTATACGCCCGCTAAACGTTACATCGCGCTTTTTCCAGGCATGGCCATCGTTTGTACTTACTTTGCGATGGTGGTATCCTCTGCCATTTATAGAAACATTACAACTAAAAGGGTTCGGCTTAACATAAACGCCATCGAGTACGGCCTGCTCAATATCAAGTCTTTCTCCTGGAACTTCAATTGACTCCACTTTCCCAAAACCAAGGGCACCTATTTCAAGAAACAGCTCGGTGAACTTTTCAGGCTCAGTCACCTTGAGTCCCATGTCAAATAACAATTGAATTTGAACTGGAGAGGATGACTCGCAAATCTCTGCCAATTTCATATTCAACTTTTCTTCCAATTCTTCTTTTCGTTGCTGACAAGAGCGAATTTCCTGTTTCAAATGGCCAATGGCAAATTTGAGATCTCGAATTGGATCCATCGCAGCCGTTTGTTTGAAGATCGCATTACTTAAAGAATCTCTCAATCTCTTAATATCTTTATTAGTATCACAAAGCTCAGCAGAATCAGTTTTTAAATCCGCCTTGATCTCTTCTACGGTTTTTGATTTACCCAATACCGCTAAAATAGATGTCTTGAGGATTTCGATTAAGTTTTCTACCTTTGCTTCCCACTGAAGAATATTGCGGTTAAGTTGGCGATGCTTCTCTTCTTTTTCGTGTAGTTTCTCTTTAACATCTGTCAGTTCATTACTCCTCAGTAAAACCAGACGCCCGCGTTTATTTTCTTCATCGCCCAGATCCTTATTCAACTCTTGAATGATTTGCTGATAAATGTCAATACTGCGTTCTGCTCGCTGAACATCCCTTAACTGACTCCAAATTGCACCAGCCTGATAACCAAAGAAGAGCCGTAAGTTTTTAGCAACGCGATCCATTAACTATCAGCTCTCTCTACCATAAGCCTGATATAATCGGCGTATTGCCAGATCTGATTCTCCTGGCCTAGAATCTTCCTCGCCAGCAAGTCATGCTCAGTCGATTTCTCTCCCAGCAGCTCAAAACGAGCTCTGAATTTTGATATATCGTCATTGAGATTCGCAATTGGTTCCCACTTCACTTCAGATATCTCATAGCGCATTATTGCCGAGCCTGAACCTTTAGCAGAACCACTGGCATTTGAGTAGCCACCAAAGAAGGAAGATTCTTCTTTAAAATTGACATTTGCCGCGACTCGGACTTTTTCTTTAGCTGAAGTTCTAAGTGTATGAAAGCTTCTCTCGATAGAACTGCCCAAAGCTTTAGTCGTCTCAATTGACTTGCCATTAATTTCATTCAACTGCAAAGTCAATTCAGACAGCTCATCTTTTGAACTTGCTAAATTCACCCTTAAAACCTTCAGCTTCTTAATAATTGAAAGAGCAATGAGGCTCATCTCATTTAAAAACGACAATAAACTTTCAAGGTCTTCTGACTCATCAACAATCTTCAAATATAATTCGTTTATTTGTTGATCCACTGTTGTCAATTTCTTTAAACAGGAATCCCGATCTGTCTCACAATTCTGCAATTCTTGCTGAAGATTTATAAGGGGTTGCTTAAGCATCTCCACTTCAGTCTTATCTTCCGAAAGCTCAACCTCTGAATCCGCTAATTGCTGTTTAAGCTTTTTTAGTTTCTTCTCGAAATCTGCTTTTTTATCGTCAATCTCACGCTGTCTGTCTTCTGAAAAAGAATTCAACAGGCTGACAAAAAACTTTTTATTTTCTTTTTCGAGATTCTCGATATCCAGCTTGGCTTTCTTGATCTCCCACTCGAGATCTTTACTTTTCTTGCAGCTTTCAACTACAGTCGATTTCAAGATCTCTATATCATCGGCTTTATCTGCTTCCAACATTGTTAATCGACGGCGAGTTTCTGAAAGCTTTTTTTCTTTAACAGGCAATTGTTTCTGGCACTCTTGTAATTGCTTGTAGAGAGCTTGAGCAGATTGTAAATGAATTCCAAAAAATTGTTTTAGACGAGTATTTTCAAAACCTTGATCAACGGCAAAAAGGGCTGGAGCAACTTCACTAAAGCTCAACTCAGACTTTTCTTCGTAGTGACGGTGAACATCATCCAAGTGTTGTTCTTTAAAGATCGAATTATCATGAAGTGAGTCGCGCTCTTCATTTAAAAATTCAGAAGGAACCGCTACTGGCTTCTCGTCAACGACCGACTTTTCCAAGGTCTCAGGCACCGTCACTTCTTCGATAACTTTCGCGGGTTCAACTTTGGCTTCCTGAGGCTTAGAAACTTCGTCTTCTACTGAAGCTTCCTCGACAGTTTCTTCGATAACTTCCGCGGGTTCAACTTTGGCTTCCTGAGGCTCAGAAACTTCGTCTTCTACTGAAGTTTCAGCAAGTTTCTTTTCCAAAGAGGCAATGGCTTGTTTTGCAGCATAACTGACCGAGTAAGATTTATCCTTACCATAACTTTCAAGAAGCTTTAAATCCTCTGCATCACCATTCTTACCCAATACCTGAATCACATCGCGCTTGGTATAATCATCTCCAACAGAAAGAAGATCCCTCAATATTGGTAAAAGCTTTGGAGCTTTAACGTCTTTGACAGAAGAGACCATTTCACGAATCAGGAAAGAATCATTTGTTTGTGTCGCATTTTTAAAGGCTGTGTAGCTCCGTTCATCTTCATGATGATGCTTCATCAAATCACTCAAAGCCTGGCGACGCTTATAAGAACTCTGCTCTTCATCTTCAGCCACTAAAACAAGACTATCTAAATCGGTCATTCAGCCTACCCTGCAATTTCACATCTATACTATAAAACTTTTAATACATCACCTAAATATTCTACTAACTGCAGCTATAACAATCAGTAAAAAGGGTAATGCAAGTAACTTTCCCCAAAAATCCAATTTGTGATCATTATTAGAGTAGCCTGATTGGCAAATATATAATCGGTAAAAAGTCCAAAGGTTCACTAAAGGTATGAGGGAAGTAAAAATAAAAACTCCAGATGTTCCCGTATTCTGTAAACGCTTTGCTCCTAAAAATAACTTAATAATTACGAATCCTACAGTAATCAAAACAAAAAGAGGCAGACTATTATCTTTGGTCTTAATCTGCCCCATAAGTGCCAAAGGAACAATGATAATATTAAGGATAAAATAAGTAATCCGATTGATCCCTTCATATCTGATTTTATTATTCTCATAATTCGTTCCTCTATGGAAGATAGGTGTACTTGAAAAATCGGCTTTCGTCTTGTTTTGTGACACAAACTGTTGCCCACATGAGCCGCAGGAAGAAGCATTCTTTTTAACTTTTGCATTACATTCAGGACATAAGTTTCCCTCTAAGACAACTGGTTCTTTCTTTTTCAATTGAAGCTTAGTCTTTACTCTGGGCCCTCTTATAGATCTTGATTCTGGACTATCCTGCGTTGAATCATTTCCTTCAATCGACTTACCAGGACTTTCTAAGCTGAGCTCTAATTCATAATCTATTTCGGACTCGGTGTCTCCTGGAGCATAAGAAGTTGTCAGCTTATCATCCTTGCTTTCTTCAAGCGTCTGATTCTCTTCCCCCAATCTTCTAATTGTAAACTTTGGTGCATCCATAGTATCCCTTATTTTAGCCCATTCTTGATAGAATCACTGTATTCTCTACTCAAAATAAATCAAAGTAAGTGTCATTATTCTTCAAGAATCATAAATAAGAAATATTATAAACTAAATTCAGTGGGCCCAATATCATTTTCTCAGCTTGTCAAAATAAGACTGCAGAAACATAGCCTCATCATATTAAGTCGTAAGCATCTGGAGACTTCTGTAACAAATACGAAAATCATCTCTAGCCTGAATAATTCACAAAAATAGAATAGAAAATCATTATAATTTACACAATCATCTATACATGAAATGTTTATATCTGAATAACCAGTGAGATTAAGCGAAAAAAGTTGGTATCGGTGTACATTAAATTTACTACAACAAAAGACACAAAAACCAACTTAGGATTCTAAACTATGACTTCATTGAAAGAAGATCAAGCCCAAAACGTTCAGCCAATGTTATTCAGCAATACCAATGGCAAGAAACTACAATTACAATTCGACGCACCAGAGGTTAGTAGTAATGCTGGTATGTTGATTTTACGCGAGGTCGAAAGGCACACATCGAGCAAGAATTTTACCGAATCATTTATCGATAAACGCAACCAGTCATAGGTGAAACACAGCCAACAAGAGCTGATCGGACAGCGGGTTTTCTTTCTTTCTACCCTAAAAGATCTAATCTTTAACGGATTCTGGTCAAAATAAATCAAAGTAAGCACCCTTATTCTTCTTCAAGAATGGAACTTCCTTCAAAATAAATTATGATTAACTAAAAGCAATTTAAAATTTTCAGGAAAGCAAATGAGCAACCCTTTACTCGAAGATCACGTACTACCGCCATTTTCATCTATTAAGACTGAACACATCGTCCCGGCGATAGAGAAATTGATAAATGATAATCGCGAGTTTGTTCTTCAAAAAGTAAAAGATATTAAATCCCCGACATGGGAAAATTTCATCCAGCCAATAGATGAAGTCTCCAATAAACTCAGTAAAGCTTTCTCTCCTGTTGGCCATATGAATTCAGTTGTCAATAGCCCTGAGCTTCGCAAGGCTTATGAAAAATGCCTGCCCATGCTTTCTGAATTAAGTACAGAACTTGGGCAAAATAAAGATCTATATGAGGTCTATTTAAAGCTTTCGGAAAGCCCTGATTTTGCTAACTACTCCAAAGCTCAGAAAAAGACTATCCAAGATGGCCTGCGCGACTTCAAACTTTCGGGCATTGCTCTTCCTGAAGAAAAGCAAAAGCGCTATGGGGAACTCAAGAAAAGACTTTCTGAACTTTCCAGTAAATTTTCAAATAACGTTCTGGATGCCACCATGGCCTGGACTAAAAATGTTATCAGCGAAGATGATCTTAAAGGCCTACCTGAAAGTGCATTGGAAGGTGCCAAAGCTGCAGCCAAAGAAAAAGAACTTGAAGGTTACCTTTTTACCCTCGATTACCCATCATTCTTTCCAATCATGACTTATTGCGAAAACCGCGAGTTGCGCCAAGAAGTCTACACCGCTTACTGCACTCGTGCTTCAGAACAAGGTCCAAATGCCGGAGAATTCGACAACACTGAAGTTATGGAGGAGATCCTCAAACTTAAACTCGAGTTAGCCAAACTTCTCGATTTTAATTGCTACTCTGAACTTTCCATCGCCACTAAAATGGCGTCATCAACAGATGAAGTCCTTGGCTTCTTAAATGACTTAGCCAACAAATCAATCGCTCAGGGAAAATCTGAGTATGAAGAACTGAAGAAATATGCCAAAGAAGAACTGGAAATGGACTCTTTAGAAGCCTGGGATTCTGGCTTTGTATCAGAAAAGCTAAGACAGCATAAGTTCGCCATTTCTCAGGAAGAACTCAGACCTTACTTTGCTGCCGATCGCGTCGTAAGCGGTATGTTTGAAATCGTCAATAAACTATTTGGGATTACTGTTGAGCAAACTACTGATTTCGACACTTACCATGAAGAAGTTCGCTTTTACCATGTCAAAAAAGACGGCAAGCACATTGCCAGCTTTTATTTAGACCTATTTGCTAGAGCTCACAAACGCGGTGGTGCCTGGATGGATGACTGTCGTGCCCGCATGATTGTCGATGGTGAGCTACAACTTCCAGTGGCTTACCTCACTTGTAACTTCACAGGTCCGGTCGGAGATAAACCTGCTCTTCTCACTCACAACGAAGTGACGACTCTTTTCCATGAATTTGGCCACGGTATTCACCACATGCTGACAAAAATAGATGTTGTTTCCGTTTCCGGGATCAATGGCGTTGCCTGGGATGCCGTAGAACTGCCAAGTCAATTCCTTGAAAACTGGGTTTGGGAAAAAGAGGGTCTCGACATCATCGCCGAACATTTTGAGACGGGCGAAAAAATTCCACAGGAAATGATCGACAAGCTTTTAGCTGCTAAAAACTTCAATTCTGCAACTGCTATGCTCCGTCAACTACAGTTTGGCTTATTCGATTTTAAACTTCACACTGAATACGGCACTGAAGGCTACAAAGGCATTCAAGCTATTCTCGATGACGTCCGCTCAAAAGTATCTGTTGCAGAAACTCCTGAATTCAACCGATTTCAGCACGGGTTCAGCCACATTTTTGCTGGTGGTTACTCTGCAGGTTACTACTCCTACAAATGGGCTGAAGTTCTGTCTGCCGATGCTTTCTCAAAATTTGAAGAAAATGGTATTTTTGATAGCAAAACCGGTCAGGAATTCCTTGAGAACATCCTGCAAAAAGGCGGTTCTGAAGATGCCGCAGATCTCTTCAAAGCATTCCGTGGTAGAGCTCCAGAAGTAGATGCTCTTCTACGTCACTCTGGAATCGGTGCTTAATGTCCTGGTACGGCAAAATAATCGGTGGTAGTCTCGGCGCTATGTTCGGGCCTGCCGGTGCTATGGCGGGGGCATCTTTTGGACATATGTATGACAGTAGCTCTAAAAGTAATAACCCTGCCCAGAAAGAGCCTATTCCTATGGCTCCCGAAAAGCGCCGAAAGATCCTTTTTGACAGCACCTTTTTCATGTTGGCCAAAATGGCCAAAGCCGATGGTTACGTCACTGAAGAGGAAGTCAAAACAATCAAGATGTTCATGGTCGAGCATTTGAATCTAAATGCCGAATCCAGAAAGAAGGCAACACGTCTTTTTAACGAAGCTAAGAATAACGAAGAAAAGTTCGAACCAGTCTGTAAGGAGTTTACTCTCGCTTATCAACACGACTTAGCGACTCGCGCCCAGGTTTTTGAAATGCTTCTCGCGGTAGCTTTGTCAGATGGCATTCTTCATCCCGAAGAAGACCGTTTACTGCTAACTTGCCTTCGCCATTTTGAATTAAATTCAGCTCCTTATGAAAATATCAGGAGAGATTGCCTGCCAGATCTCGATCCTCTTTATAACATCCTTGGGTGTAATCCGAGTTGTTCAGATGAAGAATTAAAGAAAGCCTACAGAACGCTTTCTAAAGATTATCACCCTGACAGACTGGCCGCTCAAAATGTTTCAGATGGGGTAAAAAAAATTACCGAGCAAAAATTTAAAGAGATCAGCGAAGCGTACTCAACTCTATGCAAAATCAGGAATATCAGATAAAACGCATGAAGAAAATCATTTTCTTTTTATCCAGCCTTCTGACTCTTAGCAGCTTTTGTATAGTTCTACTCATCTCCTGCCAATCACGCGATGACTCCAAGCCTTACATTTACACCGTTCAATCTGGAGATACCCTCACTGCGATCTCCAGAAATTCCACACTGTCAGTCAAAGAAATAATGTGTTATAACAATCTCAAAGACAGTCGCATCATGTCCGGGCAAATCATCCTTTTACCTGGAGTTTCACAAATGAAAAGTGGCGACAAAATGCAACAACTCGAAATAATTCACAGAAATGTTTGGGGTGCTCAAAAGCCTAAGAAAATGAACGAATCTAAAGGCTTCAATAAAATCACCGTTCATCATACGACCGAAAACAAAGATGCCCCAAAAAGAAGTGAAATTCACTTTTTGCAGTCAGTTCAAAAATATCACATCAATATGCGCAAGTGGGCTGATATTGGTTACCACTTCCTTATTGGTAAAACCGGTAAGATTTACGAAGGCAGACTACTGCACTATTATGGAGCCCACGTCAAAAACAATAATACTGCAAATATCGGCATTGCCATGCTGGGCGACTTTAATTCAGATAAGTTAAATCCCGCTCAGGAAAAGTCTCTTAAACAACTCATTGAAGCTCTTCAGGAAAAATATAAAATCTCAGAAGAGAAGCTTTTTGCCCATCGTGAACTTGGCAATACTTCATGTCCAGGCGACCATACCATGGAGTTCCTCAAAGAGTACCGAAACTAACGATTCCATTTATTTCCTCAAAGTTTTTTCCATTTACAGGTCGGAAAACCTATATTAAATGAAAGTGGAGATTTACTGTGAAATATTTAGGTCACCTGTTAATCTTTCTGGGCCTCTATCTCACCTCATGCGTCACCGAGGTCCCTAAAGATGCAACTAATTTTTATAAAGCTTTCGAGTCTTTTACCGCCAATCTTAAAGAAAGAGGGAAATCCCCTTTCACCTACCACATTGACTATAAACTTCAACAAGAAGAAAAGGGCGAAATCAAAAAACGTAGCGGCCACTTAAAGTATGTCCGCATATCAGAGAATAAGTTTTCTATTGCCTTTAAGTATCACTATTTTAAAATGCAACTCACCAGAAACAATGATGAACTGTTTATGTATATCCCTCATAGTGAGACTTTATTTATCGACTCAAAATCTGGAAATAAAAATGACTTGAGTTTTTCACTCGAAAACAGCATTGCAACAGCTCTGAATATGGAACCAGAACTGCAAAAGTGGTTAGACCTTCCACAGCTTTTGGGTTCGACATCGCTAAAAACCCTTGTCCAAAAACTCAGCCTCACAGTAAAGCCTCTACCAAGTACTTATAAGTATGAATCATACGCTATCCAAAAAGGCAAACATGAAGTCGCCATCTGTAAAATTTCGCGAGACTCCGGGGAACTGGCGGAGATCTGTATAAAGACAGAAAAATCCTGCCTAAAACTAAGGCCCCAAGTCTTTAAATATGCCAAGCTTCTTCCTAAACCTGCAGACTTCCAAATTACTAAAACGATAAATGTCGACAAGCATGAACTTCATAAAAGCCTGACCAGAGGATTAGCTCGACTGGCTGAAGTTAAATTCTGGGAAGCCCAGCCTCAAAGCAAAGAAAATTTTGTCCGTAAAGGCAAACACGGTTACTACAAAATGCTCGATGGACGACGCTTGATTAAGCTAAAAGGTAATTCCTACGAAATAGGCTGGCAACACGGGCAATTCCTCCCCAAAGAAATTCGCCGCACTACTGACAGCACACTTTATCTCGTTGGGCTCGTTTACTCAGTCAAAAAAGGTCGTTGGTTTCTCGATGACATTCGCGGAGCTCTAAAAAGGCTCGATAAATTTACACCTCCCGAGTATCTCGAGGAGATTAAAGGAGTTGCTGATGGCAGCGGCATTGACCGCGAATCTATTCATCTCGCCAATTACTTTCCTGCCCTTTTCCACTGTTCCGGTTTTGCCATAAAAGATTCAGCAACCAAAAATGGGACTCTATATCACGGTCGGATTCTCGACTACATGTGTACCGTTGGCTTGCAAAATAATGCCGCTATATTTGCCGTTGAGAAAGAAGACAAAATACCTTTCGTGAATATCGGCTTTGCCAGCTTTATCGGCTCTGTAAGCGGCATAAACCAGAAGAAGATTTCGCTCGGTGAAATGGGCGGACGTGGTGAAGGCGATTGGGATGGCGTCACTATGCCTATACTCATGCGTATGGCTTTGGAAAATGGCCATACACTAGAAGATGTCAAAAAAATCTTTTCTGAGAACCCCAGAACCTGTGAATACTACTACGTATTTACCGATGGCAAAGATAAATCCGCCGTAGGAGTTTATGCCCTCCCCGATAAAATTGAGTTTGTCGATTACGCCCAAAAACATGAAAAACTTAAATATAGCTTACCAGACTGCATCCTTTTATCTGGAGGGGAGCGTTATGAACACCTGCATGGCAAAGCAAAAAAGAACTTTTCAAAAATTGATGAGAAAGGCGCCATCGACCTTATGAACGCACCTGTCGCCATGGATTCTAACCTTCACTCAGTCCTTTTCATCCCTGAAAAATTGAAGTTCCTTGTAGCGAATGCAGGTCCAGGCGGAGCTGCATACAAACAACAATTTTATTCATACCTACTCAATGATCTTCTAAACGATGGTTGGTATGAATAGACACTTTTGACTACCTACTAACTTTTTATTTAATAGATTGTCACATATATCTTCAGTCAGTCGTAACCAAGAGCCTATTGCGAAGAATATTTACATGGAGATTAGTAATGAAAAAAGCAATATTTGCCCTTATGGCTCTAGGTTTCGTATTTACATCTAGCTCTTTCGCTGAAGAGAAAAAAGCAAAAAAAGAGCCAAGTGCTGCTTGGAAAGCTCTTCCAAAAGAAGCTAAAGATCAGATCGTGGCGATCAACAAAAAGATCAAAGCTGGTGAACTTTCTGACGAAGAAGGTAAGAAGCAGAAGCAAGCTATCTGGAAAGCTAACAAAAAGAAGTAAGCTTTTCTCATTTCGGGCTCAGCAAGTCTGAGCCCCATTTTCCTCTCTCCCCCCACTTTCCGACTTATTTTGTCAATATTCCTCAATCCACGTCGTTTATCAAAATTGGTAATACCATCCAGATTGCACACTTTAATTCTGTAGAGATTGCGTGGGAAATTGTCCATAAAGTTTATTCAAAATCGTATTAAGTGTAATTTTTTAGTAGTCTTAGGCTATATAACTGAAGAGTAAGAAAAAAATATATCAATACCCGAAAACCTTCATAAGTTTGATAACTCTTTTGCTGTCACTTATCGTAATATTAAACAGTATTGGTGTTCACTATTTACTAACGGAGATTATTTAATGGTGCTAAGTGTAAAATTAAGGCATGTGTGTGTAGCCTTAATCGTTTTTATGTTTATGGATTTCTCTGCACAGGCAGAAAAGAAAAAACTTTCTCACGCGGAATACGACAAAAAAGCCGAACTCCGCATCAAAAACTTTAAGCTTCCTGAAGGCATGAAAGTCGAACTTTGGGCCGATGAATCTCAAACGACTAATCCGGCTGCTATTTACTTCGATTCTCAGGGTAGACTTTTTGTCACAGAAATTCACAGATGGCGTTTTGGTGTAGATGACATCCGTCAACGTAAATTTATGCTCGATGAAGACATCGCTATTCAAAACAGCGAAGACCGCGTCAAGATGTTCAAGAATCACCTTGATAAAGCACCAATGAACAAGCTTAAAAATCCAATGGATTGGTACACTCAAAAAGCTGACGAAATCCGCATTTTGGAAGATACCGATGGCAATGGCCGTGCCGATAAAGAAACTCTTTATGCCGGTGACTTCAATGACCCTCTCGATGGTCCTGGTATCGGTGTTATCGAAAGAGATGGCAAAGTCTACTACACAAACATCCCTCACCTTTGGGTTCTTGAAGATAAAGATGGCGATGGAGTTGCCGAAAGCCGCAAATCTCTTCAAGACGGCTTCGGTATTCGTATGAGTTTCTCAGGTCACGACATGCACGGCCTGGTATGGGGTCCGGATGGCAAACTTTACTGGTCCATTGGCGATCGTGGTTTTAGTTTCACGACTAAAGAAGGTAAGAAATTTCACGGCCCTAACGAAGGTGCCGCTTTCCGCTGTAACCCTGATGGCTCTGACCTTGAAGTTTTCTATGATCGTCTACGGAACCCACAGGAACTAGCTTTTGACGACTACGGTAACCTTTTCACTGCCGATAATGATGGTGATGGTTCCGACCTTGAAAGAATCAATTACCTTGTTGAAGGTGGCGACACTGGTTGGCATGCCGGTCATCAGTCGATTATGTCCTTTACAAACGACTATAAGTTCCGTTCAAATATCACGACCGGTGAAAAGAAACTTATGAACCCTTGGGAAACTGAGGAAATGTGGAAAGTTCCTTTCGAAGGACAGCCTGAATTTATCCTTCCTGGTATCGGCCAGATAAATGGCGGACCTTCCGGTTTTGTTTTCAACCCATCAAACAGCCTTGGCAAAAAATACGACGACAAGTTCTTCGTCATTCACTTCAAAGGTTCCGTTTCAAGAACGAGCGTAACCATGTTCGACGTTGAAGATCACGGCGCTGGTTTTAAAACTGCTAATCACGAATTGTTTTTCTCAGGTTCAAACTGTGTCGACATCGACTTTGGTCCAGACGGCAAGCTTTACATCTCTGACTATAACTACAGCGGTTGGTTGAATCAGGATGTTGGTAACATCTACACCATGTTCATCCCTGAAGCTCTGAATACTCCAGAAGTTAAAGAAAATGAAAAGTTACTTACTTCAGACTACTCTAAGTTTGATAATGCAAAACTCTATAAACTTCTAAGTCGAGATCACCAGCGCATTCGCCAGGCAGCTCAGTTTGAAATTGCTAAACGCAGTACAGAAGGCAAAAAGCTTTTCCTCAAAGCTGCAACGGATAAATCAGCTGATACGTTCACTCGCATCCACGGTATTTGGGGCCTTGGCCAAATGGCTTACACTGACAAATCTGTTGATTTAAGCCCGCTCATGACACTTATTAAAGATGCCAATGATCAAGTAAGAATTCAGTCAGCTCGAGTTCTTGGTGATCACAGAGTTAAAGCTGCCGAAGGCGTTCTTGTCGAAGCTCTGAATGACAAGCATGCAAGAACTGCCATGTACGCAGGTATCGGTCTTGGTCGTATCGCTTCTTCCAAAGCTGATCCTGCTCTTGTAGAAGTTCTAAGAAGAAATGAAAACAAAGACCGCTTCCTGCGCCATGGTATGATCATGGGTCTTGCTGGTGTCAAAGATAAATCTCTTTACACCAAGTACATCAAAGATGAATCATCTGCAGTGCGTATCGGTATCCTTCTTACTCTTAGAAGATTTAAAGATGCACAGATTGCGGAGTTCCTAAACGATACAGAGCAATTCATCGCTTACGAAGCCATCCGTGCCATCAATGACCTACCGATCAAAGGTGCAACTTCTGCACTCGCTAAAGTTCTGGATAAGTACGCAACTGGCAATGTTGAAATCAAAAGTAACATAGACAAACTCATGCAGCACAGATTGATCAATGCCAACTACTATAGCGCGACTGCAGCAGATGCAGCTCGCCTTCTTAAGTATGCAGCGAATCCTTCTGTTCCTGAGCGTCAGCGCATCGAAGCTCTTGCTGCTATTGAAAACTGGAATGACAGTCACAAGATGGATAACACTACCGGTCTTCTTAGAGCTCAGCCTGCCAAGCGCGATGACATTAGTGAAGTCGTCAAAGCAAATGCCGCTGGTGTTTTCAAAACGGCTAAAGGTAAAGTTCTCGCTGTAGCAACAAGAGTAGCTGGTAAGTTTGGCTATGAGCTTTCTTCAGAAATCCTTACAGCGCAACTTCTTGATGCAAATACAGCAACTGAAGTTCGTACCGAAGCTTTCAATGGCCTGATTAAAAGAAATGAAAAAGGTCTTGATGCCGTAGCAACTAAACTTCTAAAAGACAAAAATCAGGAAATCAAGGACAAAGCTCTTGGAGTTCTTATGACGCTCAATCCAGCAGCTGCAACAACAGCAGCGCTCGACCTGGCTCAAAAAGGCTCTGTAAAGGATAAACAAAATGCCTTTAAACTTCTTGCTTCTCAAGCAGATGACAGAGTTAAAGCTCTACTTATGTCCGAGCTCGACAAAATCATCAATGGTGCGACTGATTCTCCAATTGCTCTAGATGTTATCGAAGCTACAAGAATGCGTCAGGAGTCTGATCTAAAAGCTAAATTGGCAAAATACGAAAGCTCTATCAACCCGACAGATATGATGGCTAAGTTCGCCACTGCTCTAAACGGTGGAGATGTTGCCAAAGGTAAAGATATCTTCCTGAACCACGGTGCTGCCCAGTGTATCCGTTGTCACAAGGTCAATGGTTATGGCGCGGATGTCGGTCCTGACCTTTCAACTCTGGCAAAAGACAGGGACCGTCGCTACATTTTAGAATCAATTGTTGATCCAGGCGCAGCTGTCGCTCCAGGCTTTGGCATGATCACCATGAGTCTTAAAGATGGCAAAAGTGTCGGTGGCACTTTCATGAAAGAAACTAAAACTGAGATCCACGTTAAAGATCCAGCTGGCAAAATCAGCAAATACAAGAAGACGGACATCGCCTCAAAAACGAAACCGATTTCTGGTATGCCTCCCATGCATTTCCTTCTGAAGCCAATGGAAATCCGTGACCTAACGGCCTATTTGGCAACTCTGAAAAAAGCTCAGAAGAAAAAGAAAGGTAAAGGTCACCATTAAGAATTAGTGGTCAGTGGCAAAAAACTGAAAACTTCAAAAGGCGTCAATAGACTTTCTATTGGCGCTTTTTTGTGCACCCGAAATTCCTTAAAAAAATCACTAAGCTCAATCAATAATTGTAAATACAATAATCAAACATACTTTACTACCTCATTGAGACTTCAGGGCTATGTAGATAAAATATGAAAAGCGTAATACCACTTCTTCTCTTAATTATTTCAGCATGCACTTCACAAAAAGAGACAGTTAACCATTTAACTTCAGAATGGACCTACCAAGGCCTAAATAGAAAATCAGCTACCCATGGAAAATACACCTTCAGATTTACTAGTACCGAAAAAACAATGGATATTTCTATGTTGCTCTGGCATAAAAGACTCATGTCACGTACACAAGATATTTATTCAAGTTTAAATTCAGGCAAGCCCCAAAAAATCGAAGCTAAAAGCCAAACAGAACAACTCCTGATAAAAATCATCGATGAAAATTTACTTCGTTCCAAAAGTGTTTACAGAGGAGAAGAGTTAAATTGGCTCAAGCACAAAATAAAGAATAGAAGAGATGGCGCAGTAAATCTGGAACTTAACTCATTTGGAGCCGCTAAGGCCTTAAAGCCAAGTCTTGAAGATTCTCTTTCAGGTATAAATTCTTTCATATTTGAGGATTTTAGTGAAAGTGATTATCAATACAGAGTCGATATAAAATGTAGTCCAACTCTCAAACTTGCCCTCTTTGTATCTAAGACAGATAAAGATAACTTTACTCTATCGATATATGATGATGAAGATTTCAAAACATACACACATTCAATTAGCTATGCCAGCTATGATGAAGCGACTATTACACATACCCTCTTCAATCTGGAATATCCCACAAAAAACGAATTTGACTCATTTGAGAATGAACCACATCCTAAAGAAAACATCACCAAAATCTTGAACCTGATAAGAGAACATAGCAATCAAAAGTAGGGTTCGCTTACATCTTTGAAAATAGAGAAAAAGTTATTCAGTCTTTGTTCATCGAAGAACTTTTAAAATACAACCAAAAAGTTATGGAAAAAGACACATTCCCAGAAACTATGGAAGTCAACTTCAAAAGAATTCTTACCGCTTATCTTAAAAATGAATTAACTATGAATAAAGATAAGGCTGACTTCATTGAAGAAATCTATTTCTCGAAGTTTTTAATAAACTCAATCCCTGAGGGACACTACTATTAAATTTCTTGAAGATATTGATTACACCATAGTTCACTGGTAAACTATGCATTATTTAAATTAAATATTTCAGGTTTTACTCAATGAAACAAATCTTTATAGCTACTGTACTTGCTCTGACTCTTCTCTTAAACGCAGGTTGCTTTTTAGTCCTTGTTGCCGGCGGCGCTGTTGCTGGTACAGCTTATGTTCTTGGCAAACTTGAAGCTACTGTCGACGGCAACCTTGATCAAGTAGATGCTGCAGTGGCAAAAGCTTTGAAGAATCTTGAACTGGTTAAGATGAGCCATAGCAAAACTACTCTAGAGGCAACTCATACCTCACGCAACGCAAAAGATCAAAAAATTTCTGTCGAGCTCGAAAAGCTAACTGAAAAGACTACTAAAATTTTTATTAAAGTTGGCAACTTTGGCGACGAGGCTATGTCCTACCGCATTTTAGAAGGAGTTAAAGAAAACCTCTAATCTTAACATTCTTTGTTTCTCAAGACTCTTAATTATGCTACAGTTCATAAAAAATTAAGAGTCTTTTGAAAACATGCTGAATTTCTGTGAAATATTTGATTATCCCATCTATGTCGTTGGCGGTTCCGTCCGTGATAAACTTTTAGGTTTTGAAGACAAAGATGTCGATATAGCATCTGACCTGGAACCAACGCAATTCAAAGCACTCTGTAAAAAGCTCAAAATCCGTACTGCTGATACTGGCATAGATCACGGTACAGTTACTGCCATTATTAATGGCGAGCCTTACGAGCACACAACCTTCCGTGAAGATATCAGCAATGATGGCAGAAATGCGACCATCAAATTTTCCAAGACCATTGAAGAAGATCTCTCAAGACGCGATTTCACTATCAATGCCATTGCCATGTTACGCGATGAAATAATTGATCCATTTAAAGGAAGAGAAGACCTTAAAAGTAGAATTTTGAGAACTGTCGGTAAAGCTTCTGAACGTTTCAGCGAAGATTACCTTAGGATAATCCGAGCAGCCCGTTTTCAAGCAAGATTTGACCTGAAACTTGCTCCAGGCCTGAAAGATTCTGCTTCAAGCTTGGCATCAAACATTATGAAACATGTCTCGATTGAGCGTATCACCGATGAATTTAAAAAAGCTCAAAAGCATGGTCACCAGTTTATTAAATGTGCTAAAGAGCTTGGTTTTTTAAAACATGTCCTTCCCGAATACAAAAACTTGTCTGATGACTCTTACGATTCGTGGCTAAATGAGATAAGTTGTAGTGAAAAATTTAGTGATCTGCAGTTTTTTGCAGCACTGCTTCTGCCGTTAAATACCGACGATGTCAATTCTATCGCCAGAAAATTTAAGCTCAGCAACCAAATCTGTAAAGGGCTGGTTCTTTTTGAGAAACATGCTCAGGATTTAAACAAAGCTCGCTTTAACCATGCAGATTGTCGACGCCTCATGCTGAATATGCGAAACTATTTCAGTGATTTTTGCACAAGAATAGAATCAGTCAGACGCTCAACAGATTACGAAAAAAGAAATCTACAGTTCATTGCAAATAATATTAAGCAGATAGAAGGCTCAATTTCCTCTCCCTATATAGATGGTGATTTTCTCAAGAAAGCCGGTTTGAAGCCTGGACCACATTTCAAAGACATGATCGATGTTGCGGGCGAAGCTCAAGCATCTGGAAAAAGTGAACAAGAAGTTATCGTTATTATTGAGGATCTGGTAAACCGGTATAAACCTTGAGTTTAATTTCTCTGTCATTTACTTTACAGGATAAAATGGCAAAGAAAACTTTAGAGAACAATGAGGAAGAGTTAATTAAGGTCAAGGTATAAACGTAGTCTGTTCAGAAGCTTTCAATACAAGCTATAACGCTATCTGCAATGTCGTAATCTGTATGTACAATCTCAATGAAATTGTTTCTTGAACGAACCCGCATGATGAGCTTTTAAAATTGGTAAATTTCGTCGGTAAAATGGCAGGGATGCTCTTTATTCAAATAAACTTTGGACCAGTAGCCTTTAAAAATCTAGAAAAAGAGATCAAAGGAGTCCTCAAAGCCAAAAGGTTTTATCTTGATGCATTCATCAAAAAGAGCTGTAAAAAAGACGATAACCTTAAACCGGACATTCTTTTGAGTTTTGGACGCATCTACAAGAGAGTCAGGATCTTACGGTTGATATGAGTGGGAAAATGTAGCCAGTAATATCGTAGTTTAAAATCCATAAATTAACTTGAATTATGCCATTTTTATGCTTAATTGAGCTCTGTATTTCAATTTAGAGTGTAGCCAGCATGTATCTCGAGAGTATTAAATCTAAGCGCAAC
>JAKVBD010000048.1 GCA_022446985.1 Lentisphaerales bacterium | reverse complement strand
CAGCTTCTCAAAAATAGGAAGACAAAAGCAAGAAGTAGCTCAATAGTTCATTTAGCCTATTTTCGGACAAGCACTAACTAAAAGCTCCTTACTAACTTTTTATTAGCCATCAGTTTTCTGGTGGCTTTTTTTGTGTAAAATTTGCTTCACTATTTCTCACCTTTTGCTTAAACGCATGTCGATATTAGGTAGAGTCAAAGAAGTTTACCCTCATAGAACTGCTGGTGGTCATTGCCATAATTGGTATTTTGACGTCTATACTTTTACCTGCATTAGCAGATGCCCGTAAAGTAGGAAAGACCTCCGTTTCAATCAACAATTTGAGACAAATCTACGCCGGAACCATTATGTATACGGATAATAATAACAGCTACTTTTGTCTGACAAGCGATAATTTAGACACCGACGGAAATCCGGCTTATGATTTTCGCAGATTAATTTATGAAGAAATCCAAGGAAAGAATTTTAGTTAAAGACAAGATGATGCAAAAACAGAAATGGAAAACTCGCCTTACAAAGACACCATGTATTGTCCTATTGCCAGAGATATTCGTAGCCCAAAGTCTTGTCATGGTCAGGGCCGTGGTGATTACAGCATGAACCGATATTTTTTCAATTCTGCACTACGGGCATGATAATATCAGGTGGAAAAACAGAGCCTTTGATGGTAACTGGAACCGCGATGTCAATTACGGGCAGTTATGCATCGTTTAACAACACCGTTTATGGCACCACTAATATAGAAACTGATTACATTTACAATAATTCAAAAGCTCTCGCTCTTTTTTATGCTGGCAATGTAAGAACAATGATTTTAGCAGAGGGAGCAACAGTCGATGCTACAGTAAATGATAGAGATATTTTTGAATGAGTCAATCAAGTATAAAGACTGAGGTTCTTCATTAATCATGATTTCTCTGATAAGAAATGATCAAATACTATTTTTGAGACATCAACCTTTAAAGATTGATGCCCTCAAATTCAACTACTTCTTCTTTTTCTTCAATTGCCATTCATGTGGTGGCGGCTGAACATACTTGTAAGAATTCTGATAGTCCACCATTTTCTGACTCAGCTCTTTCATAACACTTGTGAACTCAGAGCGGTTCGCCAGATTGGTTTTTTCTTGTGGATCATTATCGTGATCGTAAAGTTCCTTACCGGCTTTGCCACCATTCCACTCAGTATAGCGCCAACGCTCACTTCTGATCGAGTAACCTTGTTTATCTTTAGCATAATGAACCTGAGTCATCGCTGGACGATCCCACTTTGTTTTAGGGTTGGTCAAAAGTGGACGAAGGCTGACACCATCCAAACCTTTTGGAACGTCAAAACCGGCATGATCAACAAGTGTCGGATAAAGATCTACAAGCTCAACGGTACGACTACAAGGCTTACCTTGAGTCACTCCAGGAACTGAAACAATCAATGGTACTCTGGCACTTAGTTCAAAAGCCTTACGCTTATACCAAAGACCTTTTTCACCAAGGAAGTAACCGTGATCCGACCAGAAAACAATGATTGTCTTTTCAATAAGATTATTCTTTTCAAGAGCATCAAGAATACGACCAATTTGAGCGTCTAAAAATGAAATCGTCGCGTAATAAGCCAGTTTACAGCGTTTGGCACCTTCGTAAGAAACTCCTGGAAAATAGTAAGGCCATTTTTTAGAATCTCTGAAAATAGCCATCGCCGGTACGTCTTTAAGATCTTCTTTGGCACTTTCAAGTGTTTCCATAGTGATGTCATTGATATCGTAAAGGTCAAAGTACTTCTTTGGAGCGACATAAGGACAATGGGGGTTGAAGAAGCCAGCTGCAATAAAAAAAGGCTTATCTTTATTCTTCTCAATCATCTTAATAGCTTGAGTCGCTACTTTACCATCGGTGTGATCTTCATCTTCACTCACAGGAGCCCACCAGGCCATAGAAATTCCCATTGAACGCTTTTCTGCAGCTGGCCCCGTATTTTCAATAGTTATATTTTCCTCTTGAGTACGATCGATACCAATTGGATTAAATCTTTCTGTCCAGGTTGGCAGATCGTCATCGCCATCTGTACCGATGTGTTTAGGGTTGTGGTAGTGATAAATCTTACCAACTCGACCGGAGTAATAACCCTGCTTCTGAAAAAACTGACCTAGAGTTTCAACATTCGGGACAAGGTCACGCAGTTGGTGACGGTTATCATTAAAACCTGTCTTGTTTGGCCTCAAGCCAGTCATAACACTAGCTCTACTAGGACCACAAAGAGGCTGCTGACAATACGCCCGGTCAAAGCGAACTCCCATATTTGCCAAACGATCTAAGTTAGGAGTTTATACCTGCGGATTGCCGTAAGTGGACATATCGCAATTCAGGTCATCTGCAGAGATAAAAAGAACATTCATTTTATCAGATGCTGAGAGAACCGAAGCTAAGAATACAGCTACAAGGAAAGAGAATAATTTCATATAAATACACACTTTTTTATTATTTAATAATAACATCATGACATAGCCTGAGGCCAAAAAAAATTACTGTATTTTCAAACTTTCCTGTCACAAAAACTATTTTTTATGTGTGAAAGATATAAGAGATATCTTTAGAAAACATGATTTCTCTATAAAAATCTGATATATTGCTCTTTAGCAATGAATTAGATACTGTGTTGTTGTAAATGTGAGGTCTCAAAACCTCCCTCTACTTATTTACATATAAAATTTTATTTTCTGTTTAGAATATCATCTTTGCAGTGAAAAAACTTTATAAGTGACGGCTAAGGTTTGGCGCCTTTTAGTCATTAGTCGGAAAACAGGTTAATAGGTGTAGTTATTATGAATAAATGTTTAATACTTCTTGGCTTCTTAGCTTTTAGCTTTCCAAGCTTAGCCCAAAATAAACCAACAAGTAATTCATTGCCTTCTCTTTCAAAAGCCAGAGAAGTTGGTTTAAGTAAATCTAATTTTCTGACACCTAAAGAATCAATAAAAATCAAATCAAACCTGATTCCCACTGCGAATCTGGCTGATTTCTCAAAACATATCTCACCTATCCTTGAGAAAAATTGTCTTGACTGCCATGGGCCTAAAAAAGCTAAAGGAAAATTCAGAGTCGATCAGCTTGATCCAAATCTGTTAAAGGGTAAGGATATCGCTAAATGGCTGGAAGTATATGAAGTCTTGAGTAACTCAGAAATGCCTCCTGATGACGAGCCGGATTATTACCTGAATGACAAACAACGCAACCAATTCATTGACTGGCTCGGTGAAGAAATGGGCAAGGCCTATCAAGTAAGACGCAATGAAAAAGCCCACACTTCATTCCGCCGTATGGCCAAGTATGAGTACAATTATGCCCTCCAGGACTTACTTGGCCTACCTTATAATTTTGTTGAGTTACTGCCTACTGAAAATACTTCAAAGGATGGTTTTAAAAACAGTTCAGAACTACTTCAAATGTCAGCTATGCAGTTCGAAAGCTATCGGCAGATCGGCATAAATGCATTACAGAAAGCTGTTGTTATTGGTACACGCCCTGAAGAAGTCACTTTTGTTCTCGATATGAATAAAGAAATGGCCAGACTGACCCAAAAAGCCACTGATGCTACTCAAAAAAATAACAAGATCCAAAATGAAATCACTGAACTGAATAAAAAGATTAAAGAGATTTCAGCTTCAATTAAAAGCACTGAGAAAAAAATTGGCGACAAAGAAAAAGAGGCTAAGACAAGTAAGCAACAAAAAGACTTACGAGCTCAACTAAACAAGGAAAGCAAAGCACTCAAAAAGTTGCAATCTGACCTGACTGGAAAACAAAAAGCACTCAAAAAGAATAAAGGTCCACAGTTTTTTGCCCTGAATAACAGTAACAGTCAGCGTAAAATGCATTTATCAAATACTAAGTCAAGTAAAGGTATTCACTGGTCCGTAGATAAACTTCAACCGACTCAAGGTGCTACTGGCGGTAAGATTCCTCCAGTAGCTCAGACTAGACTGGTGATGAATCAAAATGAAAAGCTCACTCTGAACCTTGGTAATAAAATTCCAGACGAAGGTACTCTACGCGTTCGATTGAGAGTAGGTAGAACAACTCTTAAGCCAAATGAATTCACCAGTCTCAGGCTGAGTATCAGTGCTCATACCAGTAACAACGCCAATTTCCAGGCAGTCATCAGCAAAGAAGACATTCCTATAACTGCAACTATCAATAAACCACAGTTTATTGAATTTCTGGTTCCTCTATCCGAGATCCCTCGTAACCCTCTTAGGCATGAAGGGGGAAGCAAAACTATGAGTAAAGATAGCAGAATGACCAATGAATTTCTGACTATTCAAAACATCGCCAACTCAAATGGCGGTAAAGACCCTCTAAGGCTGCACATCGATTACATCGAAATTTACGGTCCGTATTTTAAGCAATGGCCGCCAAAATCCCACACTGCTATCTTCAAAAACAGCAATCATAAAAAAGATGAAACGAAGTACAGTAGTGAGATCCTTAAAAGATTTATGGGAAAAGCCTGGCGCCGTCCAGTAACAGCCTTTGAAATCGAGCCTTACGTTCAGTTATTTCAAAATTACCGTCCACAATTCGATACCTTTGAAGAAGCCATGGTCGAAGTTTTGGCCACTGTACTGGCCTCCCCAGACTTTCTTTATGTTGCAGAAAAAGCAGAAACCAAAGGAAAGAATGAAATCAGCCATATGGAAATGGCTATGCGACTGGCTGTTTTTCTATGGTCCAGCATACCGGATAACGAACTTCTGAAACTCGCCCATCAGGGAAAACTAAAAGTTCCTAAAGTTTTAGCCGCTCAAACAAAGCGCATGCTCGCCCACCCCAAAGCTGAAAGATTTGCCCAGAATTTTGTTAATCAATGGTTAGGTCTGGACAAAATCAACAGTGTAGATATTGATAAAAAACTGTTTCGTCAATACAACGAAGACTTTAAAAAAGATCTCCTAAATGAACCCATAGAATTCTTCAAATATGTCCTCAAAAGTAACAGCAGTATTATTGACTTCATTCACTCTGACTATGTTGTCGTCAATGAAATCCTAGCACGCCATTATCGCCTGAGAGACGTCCACGGCCCTCATTTCCGCAAAGTTCCTGTTCAAGAAAATATGAATCGTGGCGGCATCTTGACTAATGCTGCGATCCATACGATGAATTCAACCGGTAAAGATTCACATCCATTGAAGCGCGGCATCTGGCTGCTTGAGCATATTCTGCACGATCCTCCACCACCGCCACCACCAAATGTCCCGGAAGTGGATTTAACTGATCCAAGAATTTTAAAAATGACTCAAAAAGAGCGTATGGCCGATCACCGCGATAATGCCGCCTGCCGTTCATGCCATGCAAAAATTGACCCATGGGGAGTCGCCTTTGAAAACCATGATGCCCTCGGAGCATTTAGAACTCAAATTAACAAAAAGCCGGTTGATGCCACTTCTGTTTTGTTTAACAAACAAAAGTTGGATGGTATGCTGGGTATGAAAAGATATCTTCTGACTGACCGCCAGGATCAATTTACCAGAGCGATGGTTCATAAGATGACCACTTATGCTTTAGGCCGCCCCTTATCTTTCAGCGATCGTTCTGATGTCGATGCTATCGCGGCAAAGCTTAGAAAAAATGGCGACCGTTTAGGCAACTTAGTGCATTTAATCGTTTCAAGTAGTATTTTTCATTCTAAATAGTAGTGAGGTAAGTGAGATGAGAAAAAGTAAAATATCAATCAACCGCAGAAACTTCCTCTACGGCACTGGCCTTGCTCTATCTTTACCATGGATGGAAACCTTTGCTGCCAACAATACTACTGATAAAACTCCAAAAAGATTCATGGCGGTACATCACCCTGATGGAGTCGGGCTTCCACTTAAAAAAGACCCAGCCTGGAAAGACTGGAGCTGGTTCCCGGAGCCGGGAAAAACAGAAACTGATTTCCGTTTAACAAAAGTTCTCGATGTACTCGAACCTTTGCGAAATGACATCTGCATCTACTCAGGTCTGTCACATCCTGCAGCAAGAAGCATTCATGGTCATTCCAACGCTGATCAGTTTTTAACCGGTGCAGCCACCGGAGGGCACGGTCCTTACAAAAACAGCATTTCTCTTGATCAGGTGATAGCTGAAGCAAATGGCGACCAAACCCGCCACTCTTCTTTGGTTATGTGTACCAATGGCGGTACAGGTGCTCCTCGAGGGACGTACACCATTTCATTCAATAAAACGGGACGTCCGGTTCCGGGCTTAAATAAACCTAAGCAGATTTTCGATAGTCTCTTTGTGACCAGTGGCAAAGATGCAGCTGCTAAACTGGCTAGAAGTAAAAGTGCCCTGGATCTGCTAATTGCCAATACTAAAACTCTTGGAAGAAAACTTTCCAAACACGATCAGCAGACACTGCAGCAATATCTCGACTCTGTTCGCGATACTGAAATCAAATTAGCAAAAGCACAGAAATGGATTGACACTCCAGTTCCTAAAGTGGATGCCAGCCACCTCACACTGGAATCAGACCCTAAAGACCCTCGCAACTATATCCAAGCCATTTATGGATTGACTTATTTGGCCTTCCTCAGTGATTCAACGCGAGTAGCGACTTATAACTACGGTCGCGAAAATAGCGGTGGCATACACGATCTTTTATCTAAGGCTGTCGGTCTAGGCAATGCTCATGGTTTAACTCACGATGTCAAAAAGCCAAACGGCTGGAAAAACCTCGGTACATATAATCGTTTCCAGGCAGAAGAGTTCGGTCGTTTTGTTCAAAAGCTTAAAGATACTCCTGAGCCAAATGGCAATGGAACAATGTTGGATAATACATTCGCCATGCATGGGTCAGCTTCAAGCAGTTTCCACTTATCCCGCAATTACCCAATCATTTCCGCCGGTGGAAAAAACCTCGGGTTTATAAATGGCCGATATCTCAAATTCGGTACGGGAAATGAAGACAATCAAGCTGGTGCAGGAATTGTCACTGACGCAGGTTGGAGAGGTGAAGAAAAACACTCTGAAGAAGCTCTACAGCATCTTTTTGTCACGATTCAGCAGAGATTTGGAGTACAAAGCAATCAATTTGCCGGTTACAAAGGCGGCCTGGATAGAGTTTAGGAAGGTTCTAGGTCACAGATTTCAGGTCGTAAATCCTGAGAGCGCCACCGTCTCGGTGGTCACTCCATACCAAATTAACCGGAGTGACATCTTCCAGGGGCACCGCCGGCCCGGCGGTAAAAATGATCCATAAAAAAGCTGACACAAAGTCGGCTTAATTTAAATCTTGATTATCCTGTCTAAAACAATTAACTCAAAATATCCTTAATTACCCGCGCATGTTCGACTCCGGTCAAACGCTGATCCAGTCCCTGATACTTCACAGTGAAGCGTTCGTGATCAATCCCCAGCTGATGCAAAATTGTTGCATTAAGATCGCGAATATGAACCGGGTCTTTGACGACGTTATAACCGAACTCATCAGTTTCGCCGTGAGCTACGCCACCTTTAACACCGCCACCAGCCATCCACATAGTAAAACAACGCGGATGATGGTCTCGACCATAATTTTCTTTCGTTAAAGTTCCCTGACTGTAGATTGTTCTTCCAAACTCTCCGCCCCAAACAACAAGAGTATCTTCGAGAAGACCGCGCTGCTTCAAATCCTGAATCAAAGCCCAGGCTGGCTGATCTACTTCAGAGGCCTGTCTTTTTATATTTTTTGGGAGGTTATTATGATTATCCCAGCCTCTGTGAAAAATCTGCACAAAGCGGACATCTTTTTCTACCATCCGTCTGGCCATCAGACAATTGTAAGCAAAGGTCCCAGGTTTAGTGACATCCTCTCCATACATCTTCTTAACTGATTCCGGTTCTTTACTGATATCGACTAAATCCGGAACAGAAGTCTGCATGCGAAAGGCCATCTCATACTGAGCAATGCGAGCATCAGTTTCAGGGTCACTGTACTTTTCATAAATCCGTTGGTTTGCTTTTTGGAGGGCATCCAGCATAACTCTTCTCGTTTTGTGAGGCATACCTCCAGGGTTGGATAAGTAAAGAACAGGATCTCCCTGAGAACGAAAGGCTACACCGGAATGTTTCGACGGCAAAAAGCCGCTGCCCCAAAGGCGATTGTAAAGTGCCTGGCCTCTCGGGGCGCAATTCAACACGACGAATTCCGGAAGATTGCGGTTCATCGTTCCCAATCCATAACTGACCCAGGAACCAAGACTCGGGCGGCCGGGAATCTGATTACCCGTTTGTATGTAGGTAATAGCCGGATCGTGATTGATCGCTTCTGTCCACATGGAGTGAACAAAACTCAAGTCATCTGCCATGCTGCCGACTTTTGGAAAAAGATCACTGGCCCATCGACCACACTCACCATGCTGCTTAAATTTAAATTTTGAAGGAGCTATCGGAAAGCGGGCCTGTGCTGCAGTCATCGTCGTTAAACGCTGACCTTTGCGAACTGATTCCGGTAAGTCTTTATTGAAAAACTTCTGCATTTCCGGTTTATAATCAAAGGTATCCAACTGCGAAGGAGCACCGGCCATAAAAAGATAAATGACCTTCTTGGCTTTTGCCTTAAAATGACCTTTAGCTAAAACTCCATTATCAGAGTTCTGCGGCTGTTTCTTCTCCTCTGCACCGGCCTGATTCATCAGCATTGATGATAACGCTGCGCCACCTAAACCGGCAGCTCCACGACGGAAAAACTGGCGGCGGGTTTCTAACTTAATCCAATTGTCTATAGGGTTATTTGTATTCATAATCTCGCCTCCAATTAATTATTGATGAAATCATCGCGATTCATCAGGATGTTGACAACCATCGTCCAGGCAGCCAATTCGGATACATTTAAAGTTTCATCAACGGTAGAATCACCGGTTTTCACCAGAGCTGCAGCACCTTCAGGATCATTGAAAAAATGCTGTTTAAAGTCTTTAAGAGCCATACTCAAATCCTCTACATCGGCATCGACCGGTGGACGTCCAAGCACTTCCTGAAAAAGCCAGCGTACTCTGTCTAGTTCCACAGATCTCTCTTTGAGTGATCGCTGAGCTAAATACCTCGCAGCCTCAAAGAATTGCGGGTCATTCATCAGTACCAGGGCCTGCATTGGCGTATTTGTTCTTTCGCGGCGAACAGTACAGCCTTCACGAGTCGGTGCATCAAACGCCGCCATAGCCGGTGGCGGTGACGTCCGCTTCCAGAAAGTATAGACACTGCGACGGTAAAGTTTCTCGCCCTTATCAGCTTTAAAATTCTTAGTGTTACTGCCCGCAAAAGCGACTACCTTCCATAGGCCGGCAGGCTGATAAGGTTTAACTCCAGGACCGCCAATTTCAGTCTTCAATAATCCACTGACCAGAAGGGCCTGGTCACGTATTTCTTCGGCGTCGAGTCTCATTCTCGGGCCGCGTGACAGAAGCTTATTCACGGGGTCTTTTTCCAAAAGCTCGCTATTTGCCATCGCAGCCTGTTTATAAGTATTAGACGTGACCATCAAGCGCAACATGTGACGAACATTCCACCCTGAGTCAATAAATTCCAGAGCCAGCCAATCAAGTAATTTCGGGTGTGTTGGCTGAGTCCCCATAATGCCGAAATCCTCAGCCGTCTCAACCAGCCCTGTCCCGAATATATTCTGCCAAAAACGATTGACTGTAACTCTTGAAGTCAATGGATTTTCACGGCTTACAATCCACTTGGCCAAACCCAAACGGTTCTTAGGCAAGCCTGCCTCTATTTCAGGAAATACCTTTGGAACTCCAGCCGTTACTTTTTCTTTTTTCTTGTCATACTCACCACGATCAAGAACCCAGGCCGTTGGCATAGAATTTGACTTTTCTTCCATGATTAAACTCGTTGTGGAACGAGCATATATAAAGTCACGACGCGTTTGAGTTTTACCCAATATTTTTTCAGCATTGATAGAATCCTGATCAACTTTGACTTTATAAATTAACTTTAAATCATTGCGTTTTTTTTCAGTTAATTCTTTCCACTCATAGGCTTTAGATGAAGTCAGTAGGCGGTTTAAATCAAATTCTGAGGCTTGTAGTTTTATTTCATTTTCACTCAACATGCGATTATAAAAACGAACGTGGCTCAAGCCTCCTGTTTCGAAGTTTTTACCCAAAAACATTTTCCCGGTAAATTGATTCTTCTTAATGTATTGTTCACTGGCAATTCTCAGGTCTTTTTTCTCACCATCAACATAAATACTGATCGAAGTTTTTGCCTGACCTCCAGAATAAAGGACTGCTACATGTTGCCAACTGCGTGGTTTCAGTGCCATATCACCGCCTATCCTTGATGACAACTTGCCATTAGGGAAATTCAATCCTACAGAAATATTTCCTTGATAACTCAAATTGACTTTTAATGAGTTTTTACCACCTGAAATCTCAACTAGAGAACTCTCTCTGACCTCATCTGGAGTCCTCAACCACATACTCACAGAAAATGGTTTATCAGATGAGACCTCAAACTCTCCATCGACCTTCACACCGCCTTTTTTAACAAATAGAACTCCTGCGGGCTTTCCACTAGGATGCAATGGATCGACTTTATTTTCTTCTGGGATTACCACAGGAGTCTGCTGGCCGTATACCAGCGCATTTTCTTCCGCGAGAGCTTCAACAATCAGCCCTTCTGAAATATTGATAGATGCCAGTTTATTTTCCTTAGATGAATCCCACCATTTGGGGACAGCTGCCTTGCTTATCGGTTTTTCAAGCTTCTGCCAAGCAGCTGTTCTTTGCGTTAACAGAGTATTCCACTCTTTTTTGTACTCATCCTTCGGCATCGTCAAAACAGGAGGTGTGTCTTTTTGGTTGCCGTCCATAGCCGGTTGAGTTGTGTTATTGAAAAATGCCCCCATCTGGTAAAATTCACGTTGCGAAATGGGATCAAACTTGTGATCATGACAAGCGGCACAACCTGTAGTCATTCCAAGAAATACCATTGATGTTGTTTCAACGCGATCCGTCATGTAACGGACTTCCAATTCTTCCGCAATGGAGCCACCTTCTGAAGTTGTCGCATTGCAACGATTGAAACCGGTTGCAATCAATTGACTTTGGGTCGGATTTGGCAATAAATCACCGGCTAATTGCTCGATCGTAAATTGGTCAAATGGCATATTGTTATTAAAAGCATTGATGACCCAATCGCGATACGGCCAGATCTCGCGGTAATTGTCAAGGTGCATACCATGGGTATCACTGTAACGAGCAGCATCCAGCCAGAAACGCGCCATATGCTCTCCATAATGCGGGCTGGCAAAAAGCTTATCTATATAACGTTCGTAAGCGCCCTCTTCCTGATCAAAGATATAACTGCTCAACAGCTGCGGCTCAGGCGGCATTCCGGTAATATCAAAGGCAGCACGTCGTGCCAGCGAGTAACGGTCAGCTTCAGGACTTAATGAAAGACCTTTGCGTTTCAGTCTTTTCGAAATAAAGAAATCAACTGGATTCTCATCTCCTTTTACCTGAGGCTTAACAGGTTTGACATACGACCAGTGATTCTGCCAGGGGGCGCCAGCTTTAACCCACTTTTTCAAAAGCTCTTTTTGTTCCTGTGTCAAAGACTTATGAGAATCCGGAGGCGGCATAAGATCATCTTCATCATCGGTAAAAATACGAGTGATAAACTCGGATTCCTCAGGTTTGCCAGGCACAACTGTGTTATCCGCCAAAATCCCTTCATGGGTATCCAATCTCAAATCAGCTTCACGACCATGTTCATCCGGGCCATGACAGGAAATACAATTTTCAGCAATAATCGGACGTATATCTCGATTAAAATCAATTTGATCATCTTCAGCCTGAACTGATGAAAATTCAGTTGGCGGACGGTTCAATGAACCAGTTGTCGGCAGCTCTTCAATTTTCTTGCGGTACTCTTCTTCAAGGGTACTTTCAGATTCAGCATTATGAATTGTTTCAGGAACGACAACCTCAGCAATCTCTACCTTCTCTGGTGTTCTATCGATGCCGAAAAGAACAAACCCTAAAACAACTGCAGCAGCCACTGCCAGAATAATTCCAGTGAAAGACTTTTTAGACTTTTCTACTTTAGCGACTTCATCTTCAGCTGTCACCAGACTCAGATTCATATCCTCTAAAGCAAAATTCATTTGCTGAACTTCGAGATACTCTTCAAGTCTCTCTGGTTTTAGCTCAATTAACTCCCAAAGCCTCATCTGCTCTTGCTCGGTCAGAGGTCTTTCTCCTAAAGCGGCAAGAATGTTTTCAAACTCTTTTTTCTCGCTCATAACTTACCCTTTCATACTCTGTTTTGATTGAACACACTTGCGAAGTGAACGCTTGATGCGAAATAATAATTGCGACAATGCATTGGGGGTAAGATCCCATTCAGGTGCCAAAGTTTGTAGAGACACTTTACCCACATAGCGACGGGTAATGAGCTGTTGTTGCCTTTCTGGTAATTGCTGCAAACATTCGGGCAGGAATTTCGATTCCATCTCCCACAGGTTTTCGCTGTCAGAGTATCGCTGTTGAATCATATCCATCACTTTATCAGATGGCATACGATGCTCAAGATTTTTGGCATCTTTGCGTTTGTGATTGCGCACCAGATTGAATGCCGTTTGAAACGCCCAGGCTTTAAAATTAGTTCCCTTCTCATAAGTCTCGCGCTTCTTCCAAAGTGTTACAAAGGTTTCCTGTAATAGGTCATCCGATGAAGTACGGCAGGCAGTCAGCGATATTATAAAACGCAACAAGGGTATACGAACCTGTTCGAATTCTCGTTCGAACGCGGCGTTATCTTCTCTATCATTCATAAGATCAGGCAATCATCAACTCCTGGTGTTAGATTATTTACCTGTTTATGTTTGCTTAGTTCTTATCTTACGACGACTTTTTAAGAAATTTTAATTTTTCTTAAAATCTTTGCTTTGATTACTGTCCAGATATTTTCATTTAATAGCCGTATTGACTGCGATATTGCCCTGGGGAAATGCCGATATGCTGCCTGAACTGTTTAGAAAAATAACTTTGATCAGTGAAGCCACAACTTTCCGCTATTTCCCATAGACCGTCATCAGTTGTCTGCAATAAATTACAGGTTGCCTGAATTCTCAATTTCAGAATAAATTGCAAGGGTGACATCTTGAGGTGCTTCTTAAAGTTTCTTCTGAATTGACTGACTGACAAATGATTCATCTCAGCCAACTCTTCAATAATGATTGTCGATTTATAATTTTCAGAAATATAGTCGATGGTTCGCGATATCTTTACTGGAAAATGAGATAAACCTTCGGCACGCCCCAGATTACGAGTCGTTGCCATGAGGCCGATGACTTCTCCGTTCTTCCCAAAAAGAGGCAGTTTATTTGTACTGAACCAGGACATAACTCCAGTCTCATCAAAGATCATTTCCAAACGGTTTATTAAAGCTTCACCCGTATCGTAAACTATCTGATCGTCGGCATGAAACTCATCGGCTCTTTTTCTGGGATAATAATCAAAACCGGATTTGCCGATCACGTCTTCCTGGCTCGAAGCTTTCACCAAGCGTACCAAGGCATCATTGACGATGGTAAAGCGATAATCCAGATCTTTTACAAAAAAGACGATCCCGGGTAAATGCTGAAACAATTCAATGACGGCAGTTTGATCCTGCATGCTTTTCTTAAAATTTTCAACAAAGTTCTTTTCCAACATCACCACAAGCCCTCCAAATCCACTTAAATGCGTGTTTTGTTATAATTAATAGTCATTTACTCACTTGTCCAATTATAACTTAAGCTTTATTATTATGCAGTATCATTCAACTTTACATATCAAACTTCAAGTCTAAATAACACTTTAAAAACAAAGACTTAAAGTCTCCTAAACATACATATAAACTTTTTATACAAAAAATCTTACATAATACAAAAGAGACAGATGACACATTCTAAAAAACACACAAGTTCATTGAATGAAATAACTAAAGACCATCTTTCTAAAACTTACATTGGCTTAAGTCTTTTCTTTTTAATCAACTTTCACTCAAATGCTCAGAATAAACTAAGTTATAGCAAGGATGTTCTACCCATTTTATCCGATCGCTGTTTTGCCTGTCACGGCCCGGATGGCGGCGAGTTCGGCGAAAAATGGGAAGGCGGATTGAGACTGGATACCATTGAAGGAGCTTTAGCAAATCTCAAAATGGTCAAGTACAGAGCCAGAACGGCCAAACTTATCAGTCAGGGTAAAAAGCCATCAGCACCACCAACTTCCAGCAGGCATGCCATAGTTCCCGGTAAGCCGGAAAATTCACTTTTTATTGAAAGAATCATGACAGACGATGAAGATGACGTCATGCCTCCTGTTGACTCTCATTTATCTCTAAACCATAAAGAAAAACAACTGCTGCAGCGCTGGATTGCCGAAGGTGCCGTTTATGATACTCACTGGTCTTTTAAGACTCCGGTAAAACCGCTACTGCCAAAAGTTAAAAATAAGCAGTGGCCTCGTACAGCCATTGATTATTTTGTCTTGTCAAAACTCGAAGATAAGTCTATTACACCAAGCTCGGAAAGTCACAAATTGACCTGGTTGAGACGAGTCACTCAGGACCTCGCCGGCCTGCCCCCGACTTTACAAGAGATAAAAAACTTTACTGTAGACAGTTCTCCTGAAGCTTATCAAAGGGTAGTTGACCGTTTGTTACATAGTGATGACTATGCTGAAAGAATGACCAATATCTGGCTCGATAATGCCCGTTATGCCGATAGTAATGGCTACCAGTTCGACAATCAGCGCACTATGTGGCCCTGGCGCAACTGGGTTCTAAAGTCCTTTCAGGAAAATAAAAAATGGAGCGATTTTGTCACGGAGCAATTAGCCGGAGATTTACTGCCTTCACCAACTCAAGAACAACTCATAGCGACGGGTTTTAACCGGAATCATGGCTACTCAATCGAAGGTGGAATTATCGATGAAGAGTACCGCGTTGATTATGCTAAAGACAAAGCCAATACCGTCGGCACTCTTTTTCTTGGTTTGACCATGGAGTGCACCAGCTGCCATGACCATAAGTATGACCCTTTAACTATGACCGATTATTATTCCTTATTTGCTTTTTTTAATGCCAGTACAGAGAAAGGGGCTCCAGGACAAAAAGGCCGTAAACAAAAGTCTGCCGCTCCTTTTATCAAATTTAAAGAAAGTAAAGAATCTGCCCCTGTTCTGGCGATGGTTATGAAAGAGAAACCCCGCAAAAGCTTTATTTTAAAACAGGGTATTTATGATAAGCCCGGTGCAGAGGTCCAACCAAATACACCGGCAGTTCTTTCATCGTTCACTGGATACGAAAAAAACCGTCTTGGTCTTGCCAAGTGGCTGGTAGCCCCGGAAAATCCTCTTTTTGCCCGGGTTACAGTAAATAGAATCTGGCAGCAGTTCTTTGGCACCGGTATAGTCAAAAGCTCTGACAACCTTGGACTTCAAGGAGCATTACCTACTCATCAAAAACTGTTGGATTGGCTAGCTGTCGATTTCCGTGAAAATAACTGGGACTTACACCAGCTTATTCGCAATATCGTTCTTTCTTCCACCTATCGCCAATCATCAAATTTCAGGAAGAATCTTGAGGATCCAGATAATCGTTTATTGGCAAGAAGCTCAAGTTTCAGGCTGCCAGCAGAATTAATTCGCGATCAGGCATTGGCAGTCAGTGGATTACTAGTAAAAAAAGTGGGCGGCCCCAGTGTCTTCCCTTATCAACCTTCTGGAGTCTGGGAAGACCTGAATGCTCCAAAAAAACATGCTGAAGTTTACAAGCAAGGGCAAGGCGATGATCTCTACCGCAAGAGTCTCTACACATATTGGCGACGGGCTGTTCTACATCCAGCTATGGCGGCCTTTGATGCTCCCAGTAGAGATATCTGTGCCGTCTCCCGTGAATCAACCAATACTCCTCTACAGGCCTTGATCACTCTGCATGGTCCTACCTATATAGAATCATCGAGAATTCTGGCAGAAAAGCTCATTGACTCAAGTGATCCCATAAGCGACCTTTTCCTGAGTGTATTAACCCGTGCTCCAACAAGTAAAGAGAAAGCCATACTACAGGATTATTTCCAGACACGTCTGCAGCACTATCAAGTCAACCCGGAATCAGTCACAAAACTTTTTGGCGTCGGTGAAATGCCGGCAAACAAAGAATTGGATTCGGTGCGTGTTGCGGCGTTAGCGGATGTCTGTCACACAGTTTTAAATTTAAGCGAAGCTCTAACCCGGAATTAAAGTCATGAAAGAAGTAGAAACTACCTTGAATCAAATCAACAGGCGCCAGGCATTAAAGATGACTGCCGGTGGACTCGGCTACATGGCTCTCGGCAATTTACTGGGAAATGAAATTACCCCTCCCCTAAAACCGCACCATGAGCCCAAAGCAAAACGGGTAATTTATCTTTTTCAAGCCGGCGGTCCTTCGCAAATTGATCTATTTGACTACAAGCCAAAACTTAAGAAACTGCATGGTCAGGATATCTTTAAACATGTCGAACAAAAAGGTCGCTTGACCGGCTTTCAAGGAAAAAAGCAGCCGCTGATCAACAGTAAGTACAGTTTCAAGCAATACGGAGAGTGCGGCTCATGGGTCAGTGAACTTTTACCGGAAATGAGTAAGATTGTTGATGACCTCTGTACCATAAGAAGTGTCAGTACTAAACCGGTAAATCACGATCCGGCCATGACTTTTATGCAGACTGGCCACAATCTACCAGGGCGTCCGGGTATGGGAGCCTGGCTCAGTTATGGTCTTGGCAGTATGAATAACAACCTGCCGGACTATGTCGTTCTTGTCTCTAAAGGTGACCTTGGAAATATGCAGCCGCTGAATTCCAGACTTTGGGGAAATGGTTTTCTTCCCGGACGTTATCAGGGTGTTCGACTGCGCTCTGGCAAAAATCCAGTCCTCTACCTCAAAGACCCTGCCGGTAAAACGATCACTGACGAAAGAAAAATGCTGGATGTCATTAATAAACTGAATAATGAAGAGTTAAAGCGCTCGGCTAATCCTACTATAGAAACCCGTATTTCACAATACGAAATGGCCTTTCGCATGCAGAGTTCCATCCCGGATTTAAGTGACTTAAGTGATGAACCGGAATCGACTTTTAAACTCTATGGCGAAGATGCCCGCAAACCGGGAACTTATGCCTTCAATTGCTTAATGGCCCGACGCCTGGCAGAACGCGATGTCCGCTTTATCCAACTCTATCACTCCGGTTGGGACCATCACTTTAATCTACCTGATCATTTGCCAAAGCGCTGCCGTGAAACTGATCAGGCCAGTACCGCCCTGATTTCCGACTTAAAACAAAGAGGTCTGTTACAGGATACCATAGTCGTATGGGGTGGAGAGTTCGGTCGAACTGCCTTCAGCCAAAATGGCAAAGTTCCTAAGTCTTATGGACGCGATCACCACGCAAACTGCTTCACTAAGATTGTCGCCGGTGGGGGCTTTAAGTCAGGACTGAACTATGGAGAGACAGACGATTTTTGTTATACCTCTGTTAAGGATGAAGTCACAGTTCACGACTTGCACGCCACCATCATGCATCAATTGGGCATAGACCACGAGCGCCTGACTTATTTCTTTCAAGGAAGGCGTTTCAGGCTGACAGATGTGCACGGTCATGTCGGGAAGGATATTTTATCTTAAAAAAAGGCGAAGTTAAAATGCTATCAATGCATATTATCATTAATATTCGTCAGATTCCAACCATTTGAATCTACCCATGGGTCGTCGGCATTATAAGCACTGACAATCGATGCATTACTTCGAGAAATCACATGACCGTCATAGTAAAGCCTATTCGCTTTGTTATTATGCCTTGGATCATAGGCATTTTGCGAGAACTGCCAACCACCCCAGATATCTCCGGCACGCCCAATTGTGAAGGTGCAAGAATCCATTCAGCTTTTAGACCGCGATAAGTTTTTCCGCCATAAATGGCAAAAGGCCCACAAGTTCGCAAGTCTTTAACAGAAACAGAATTGTAGTCGACTCCTTGCGACCCGCATTTCTCTATGAACTCAGGACAAGCCAATTCATTGGGAATTATCCAAACCGGAGTCACTACATCCCATCCGGTATATTCTCTAAATTCCAGATTTTTGCCCAACGCTCGTCTGCATCAGATTTTGGCGTATTTGGATTAAACCAATGATTATTCTCTTTGAGGTAGAGAATATCTGCCACTCCAACATTCTGAAGGTTTTTGAGACAAACTGCAGATTCTTCTACAGTACGGGCATTTTGAATTGATAGCAGCAAAAGCAATATCAGAACACCTGGTATCGCCACAATCACTACCATTTCAATCAAAGTGGACCTCTTTACCACAAAATTCACAACATTTTCATAGCACTAAAGACACACCTGTGAACTCCTAATGACATAAATAATGGAAATCTTAGCTACTAAAGAATAAAGAGTTTTACTTACCTGCCTTCTTCGTTAATGGCATACCCCAGATCATTCTCTGTAAAATAATAATCCTTTATCACTTTTTTGGGATCCTATGTAAGGTGTAATAAGCCTTGGCTTTAAAGTGACCGACCTGCTGACCAAAGGCAGTCTTACCAAGATTCAGGCAATAAACACGAGAAGTATTGGTCGTACCTTTTTTACTTTCCAAGACAAATTTATCGAACTTCACCGAACAAACTTTTTTGTCTTTGCTCCAGCTAACAGATTTGATCTTATCGTATCTCTTGCCTTTAACTCCAGAACCATAACCAGGGCTGTCTGTATAGAACCATGAGCTGCACTCAATATTGCCAAATTTTTCAGTACTTTGCGGTACGGTAAAATGAATATCAAATCCATCCTTTGTCACCTTCACTGTCTTAATGGCATTTGGCATTCCACCATTAAAAGAAATCTTCTGTAAACTGTCTTGAGCCCCACCACGGCTTCTCCAGCCGCGTCCTGTTTGCCCCACCCAAAGTTCTTTACCATCTGGACTGAATGTTAAACGCATAACACCTGAAGCCACTTTTTCAGCAAATGGAATGACAACTCCTTGGTCGATACCATTCACCTTCTGACTATCGATGCGGTAGATACATGAAAGAGTTTGATCACCAAGGAACATCTGGCCAGAAAATGGTCCAAAGTTTCCTTTTGTATCCCAGGTTGGATTACCCGGTGAGTTCATCACTTCTCCATGAGGAAGAAGAACCAATGGCAGTTCTCGGTTATTTTTCACTGCATCCCACTGAACTTCTTTGCTGTTAGGAGTTTTTCCTGGTAAATCAATTAAGCCCGTAGGGTTACCATAGAACTTACCTTCCTGAACTTTAAAGACTTTGGAAGTACCGACGTACTCACCCTGATTTTCAGTGTAAACAATTTCGCCTTTAGGTGACAAGGAAAGGCCGGCCGGACTTCTAAAACCACTGGCAAATGTGTTGAAATTACCTTTAGAATCGACCTGACACATCCAACCTTTGAGGCCGCCACCAGTTCCCATGAACCTTCCACCGGCTTTGTAATTCGCTGGAAGATTATGAGTCAGATTTAAGGCATAGAGGTAACTGCCCTTGTAAGGAATAGGGCCGTGCAGGTATTCGTGGTAATTGCCATAGAAACGGAAATGATCTGAAACATTTTCGCGCTTTTCAGCCCAGTGATCGCCATCTTTATCAATCAATCTAACAAGTCCAGGTTTTTCGCCAAGGACAATAGAGTTTTCAGATTCAATAACTAGACCAAGAGAGTCGTAGTGGCCTTCAGAGAATAAGTGCCACTCGCCTTTAACGACTTTCCAGATTCCGGCTGTACGAGTAGTTACAAAAGCTACATCCTTATTCAAAAACTCAATTCCAAGTGGTTCAAATAATTGCTTGCGACCATAAGTATCTGTAGGGACTTTACCATTATATAAAGTGTACTCTTTGGGCATCGCGGCTTTTTTATGGCCATCTTCATTTGCCTTAGTCCAGACAAGTTTTTGTCCTTGTAACTTTTCGACTGGGACTGATTTCTCACCGGCTGTGAATACCTTTTTAAAAGTGTCTTTTCTAGTAGCTGTAAAAGTTACGTTCTTATAAGTACCTGCCGGAATCGTCCATTTATTACCAGTGACTGCGCCATGACTGACTTTTATATCTTTGAAATTTGTCGATGGGAAAGAGAAACTTTGAGGACTTTTCAGATTCAAATTAAAATTCGCGGCAATTTTGTTTTTTGAAGATGCTACAAAACTGATTTCGACTTCATTCTCTTCCACTTTGTAACTAAATGAAGGATTACCATTCTTAGGAGTTTTCACTCCAAGGAATTCAGTTTTCATATCTTTGACTTGCTGGACAAAATCATCAGTACTTTTTAATGCTTCGGTCACGAACTGACTGGTGTGCTCTGAATCTTTGAAAACGGTATCAACTAAAGTACCATCTTGTAAATATGGGCTGAAATATGGAACTTGATTATTCCACATTTTAGTATTCTTGCCATATTCACCATTTTTACCTCGGCCATCCATCATACCACTAATACGTACAAAAGGGCCATTCCAAACTTTACGGATACCCAAAAGACGAGGATCAAAACTGTAATTGACATTATCTGGTAAACCGACATAAAAAGTACGAGCCGAATTTCTATTAATTGGAGCTCTTTGAATTCGAGCGCGATTGGTGACTATAACTGCACCAGTGTCTTTCATGAGATCATATTGCTTCTCTGCTTGACTTACCCAGGCTATTTTTGGGCCTTGTTTACCTTCTGGGTTTAGAGTTAACAAGTATGCGTAAAGAGCATCTATATCGCCGTCTTTAAGAATCTCTGGTGTGAAGATCGGCATGATTGGCAGAAATGGCTTGTTATTATCTCTTTTGTTTAAGGAAAGGTTATAGGTTGGATCACGCAATGACTCTACCAGGTAGTCTTTATCTGCCTTAATATCGACTAAATGCTCCTCTGCACTTTCCATGACTTTTAAGGTCCGAGCATTTTTCTGGAAGATGCCGTAAAGTGATGGGCCGGTTTTGACTATGCTATCATCGCTCGTTGTGTTATGGCACTCGATACATCCTTTGTTGGTGAAGATAACTTTACCTTTAGCAACCAGTTCAACCATTGGATTACCTTTGTTATCCAGAGGGCGACTTTCAGCTTCAGAAAGTTTCTTAGTTTTAAGGTGACTAAGATCAATTTCTTTGATAGTCATTTTGCGAATCGCAATTGGCCCATGATCACCTTGAATCATAATTGGCCCTTTCGTAGCTTCATTGTGAAATTGAGAAGCACGGGTTGGGCCAACTACGTAAAGATTTTCGTGGACTAACTGACCATTTATACGAACTTCTTTGAACATAGCCTGAGAAATTCGACGACCATCCTTGGCAAAGCGCGGCGCTCTGAAAATAACATCCATAGTCTGCCACTCACCCGGCTTTTTACAGGCATTTACTTTAGGAGCCACGCCCTCACCACGCGATGCAGGCCAACGCTGATAAAGTCCGCCAAGACTGTTAAAAGTCCATTTATCCCAGCCATGACTATCAAGAATTTGAATTTCGTAACGCCCCATGAAGTAAACTCCGGAGTTTGACTTTTCAGCCAACATGAATTCCAGATGGAATTCAATATCCTGATACTGTTTCTTGGTGCTGATGTTCCGGCATTTGCCATTCGGGCCATTAACTATTATGCCTTCACCTTTTTGGGTGACTTTTAAAAATCTGCCTTTAGCTTCAACACCAGCGATATTCTGCCACTTATCGGGACGGGCAAATCGATTCAGTAAATTTTCCCCAAAGAGGGAGTGACCTGCAGTCACAAAAGATAAGAGACAAAGCACTCTAAAAACACGCATCTTAAAATTATCCTTATATTAATCAATACACATTTGGTTTTAGATGTACGTGCAGCAAAATAAGGTGTTCTTTACAGCCTTGATATTTTTTATGTTATTTTTATAAATAAAAAAAAGGATATTAGGCTTTAGGAAAGGGATAATCGAAAAATTGATACTCGTTTTTGAGCAAAGAATGAAAAAGGGAGGGAGAGGAAATTTCTGTCGGAAAATATAGTCTGACGTCTTTAACGTCCTGCAATAGTAGAAAACTTAAAGAGCCCAGTAAATGGGCTCCTCAAGAAAAGGAATTATTTAAACTGAGCCAAGTGACCGCGTTTTTTAGCAGCAGCATAGTACTTCTCAGGCTCTTTTTGCCATTTACGCACAGCACTTGAAGACCAGAAATATACTTTCTTGCCTTTATAATCAACTGTTTTACATGTTGGATTGATGAGGCGATCTGGATAAATCGGGCAATATTTCTGCTCAAGCAGTGTTACTTTGTCAACACCAAGCTTCTTCTTTTCTGCATCAGTAAACTTCTTCGCTAAAGATGGTATTGCTTTTATGTAGTAAGCTGCATTTGCATCAAACTTCTTTACACATGAACCACAGCAAAAATAGATTTTTTTACCAGTAACTTCTGAAAACTCTTCAGTATCGATTTCATCTTCGATCATCAGTGCACACATTTTATCTTCTGCTGATACATTTAAACAAAGAATTAGCAAAAGAATAGCAATCTTAGATTTCATGACATTTCTCCTTGATTAATTTGATATAATATCTCAAATAAGTAATAGGAGTTTTCCAGAATTTACAAGATATTTTTTAGTATTTTTCCTATTTACCAGCGATTTAAACTACTACGTTGAATGATTAAGCAGTTTATGATGCTGAAAAAACATAGATATACCTAATAAAATACCACCTTATAAACAATAACTGTCGATATAATCATTACAGGTAGTTCCATTAACAATGAGTTTTAAAGCCTACTTCAAGTTTCACGTAAATAACTTTTGAGCATTAGGAATATATATCACTTCACTTCAAATTTGTAAGCAAGTGGAGTTAAGCATATCTTATTGGAATAATTTTAGATAAAACCAACCCTGAATAACTCCTGAATGAACGACCAATTTAATACCAGACAGACTCTTCTAATGCGGGCAAAAGACCCCAATGATGATTTAGCGTGGGATGAATTTTTTGGTTATTATTCAGGCTTCATAAACATGCTTTTACACAAGATTAGAATTCCTCAAGAAGTTCACGAGGATCTTCAGCAGGAAATTCTTCTGAAAATTTGGAAAGCTCTGCAAGATTATGAAGACGACCCTGCCAAAGCAAAGTTTCGCACTTGGCTGGCTGCCGTCATTCGAAATGCTGCCCTCGCCTACATGCGCACCTAAAGGAATCGTCAGAAAAGAGAAAATACCCTGGCTGAAGAGCAGGATCTTTTTACTGAAGAGAACTATGCTCCCAACCATATTGATCAACTGATCAATGAAGAATGGGCTGGATACATGGTGAATCATGTCATCGAACATTTAAAAAAATTCTTTTCCGGAAAAGCAATCGAAGTCTTTCAACTCAGTTCAAAAGGCATGGAAAGTTCTGAGATAAGTAAGAAGCTGGATATACCGGCAAATACTGTTTATGTGCTGCGCAACAGAGTTAAAGTCCGGCTTATGAGCGAAATGAAAAGTCTTCGCCAAAGTATAGAGTTTTAACATGAGCGACTTTCTCTCACTTTACGATGAATCAGATGATTACCAGCCTTCTAAAGATGAAAGCTCACCTCTCTGTGAACAACTCGCACAGGTAACCGACGCCTACAGTCGCGAAGAGTTGATCGCTAAAGGCGGTATGAAGAGTATCAGTAAAGTCTATTGTGAAAGGACTCACCGTTACGTTGCTAAAGCCACTTTGAATCAGGCCGATAACCTGGAATTCCGCGAAGCATTTATTCGTGAAGCGCGCTTAACTGCTTTACTCGACCACCCAAATATCATAAAAATTTACGACATAGCTTTATCAGAAAAAGGCGAACCTTTTTTTATCATGGAGCTCAAAATGGGTTACAGCCTGAGATTATTTCTAAAGGAAGAACAAAGTCGCAGTGAGTTGCTCGTGATCTTCATAAAGATCTGTGACGCTATTGCCTATGCACACTCTCGCCGTGTTCTACATCTCGACATCAAGCCAGATAATATACAGGTCGGTTCATTTGGTGAAGTTATAGTCTGTGATTGGGGTCTGGGAAGGATCATTACCAATCAAGAAAAAAAAGACTATGTTACCGGTCTTGAACTTGAAGCTGATATCCTGAATCACTGCACACTCTATGGAGAAGCAAAGGGAACTCCTGGTTACATGGCGCCTGAACAACTTGATGGACAGGATAAAAATAAACAAACGGATATCTATACTTTAGGTGCTCTGCTCTTTACACTTCTTGTCCCTGATAGACTCAAAGAATAAACAACCGAAAAACTTCTGACAGAAACCCGTAAAGGAACCCCATCTACTGAGATTCTGCAAGCCAGTGAAATTCCCGATAGCCTCAAAGCTGTCATTTCAAAAGCTATGGCATCTTCACCAGAAAAACGATACTCATCAGTTGAAGTACTTCAAAAGGATGTTCGCTTATTTCTCAATGAATATCCAACTGAAGCGCAAGAGGCAGGCTTTTGGGTTCAGAGTGGCTTTTTCTGGAGACGCAACCAAAGAATTTGCCAGACTATTCTCGCATCAGTCGTCATTGTTATCGGCGGCCTTCTCTTTTTCCTTAATCAACTGACTGAAAGTGAACGACGCACGACTCAAGCACTGCAGGAAAGTAAAAAACATGCAGCTGATCTAGAAAAGACGATGAAAATGAACAAAAACATGGCAGAGTCTCTCGATACTCTTCCAAAAACAATAGTCAGCAGGATATTTGCGGAAAATCAACAATACCGAGACTATCAACTACTGATGACTCCCGAAGTTTCTCTTGAGCGCTCCAATCAGTTCCTTGAAGCCGCCTATAAAACCGAACCTAGAAACCAGTACATCGTTGGTGCTTTAGCGGCGAACTATTTCATCGGGATGGATTTCGATAAATTAAAAGATCTTGCTGAGAAGCACCAAAGACATTTACATCATTACATCGATTTCTTTAGTAAAAACTCTAGTTAACTACTCGAAGAAAAAAGCTTTAAAACGTACAAAATTTTAACTAAATATGCTTCAAAAAATCCCGTCTTTATGGAGCTTGTCATTGCTTACCACGCAGAAAGGTTTCGTCATCATGTAGAGTTTCCGGCTCTCATTGAATCTTTGATTAAAAGATATTATCCGAAGAATAAAAAACTGGATTTAACTTTGAGAGATAACTCTCTAGAAATCTGGGCTCCGGATCTTAATGAAATGACTTCACCAGTAACCAAACTTTGCTTATTGCGTTATTTGAAATTCAAAGATCTGTTTGTCGCTAAGAACTCAATAAGCAATGCCAAAGAATTTGCCGGTTTGAACCTTCGCAGACTTTACCTTCAGCATACTCAAATCACCGACTTACTGCCTTTATTGAGTATAGCAACTCTGGATCGCGTCACCATTCAACACGATCAAATTCCTCAGGAACAATTAGCTGAATTCTCAAAACACTTCACCAAAGATCTTGTCCAGGTTTATGAAGCAGAGGACGCGATTCATACTCATAAAGTCAAAGCAAATTATAATCACAGAAATTATACATCCGGCGGCTTTGTCGATGGCTTTTACAAGAACCCCAATGGCATTATTTCATTTAAGTTGCAAGCTAAACAAACCGGCATAGAAACCATTAGATTTCGTTATTCGGCAGGATTTGGTGACGCTGACATTATTATCATAACTAATGACAAAGAGCAAGAGTTTACTTTGAAATCAACCCGTACATGGGAGGAATGGGGAACGGCTCTGATCACCATTGATTTAAAGCAAGGAAAAAACGTTCTTTCTTTTAAAATGAAAACCTCGACTCACAAGTGTTTCAACCTAGATTCTATATCACGCCCTCTTAAAAATTAAGGCACCTAGAAATCAACCAAATGGAACGAGTAATTAATGTTTAATATTGCCAATGAATTAATTTTCTCAGGCTTACTCATTGGTCCATTACTGATCGTCATCATTACAGTGATTATTAAAAAGAAACAGAACGTCCGTTTAAGAAGCTTTTTAACTGTCTTTTAATCATTATTGCTTTTTGCTGTATCGATAATTCTTTCAGCTCAGTTTGAACGCTGGAGATTAAACAAAGATTGCGGAGTTTACTTGTTTAAATCCTCTCAGGAAGCAATAGAGAAATTTCCTGTACTCTTTCTACCACCTACTGAAAAAAATCTTTTGCTTAAAACTCAAAAAAATGGCTATTTGGCCTATTTTAATTCTGATGAAAAGGTCTTAAAAGGCTGGTTTAGCAAGATAGACAAATCCAGACCGAGAGATGGCTTTTGGGGCGGTGCAAATTTTCGCCAATTACAAGGTGAAAATCACCAGCTTAAAAGATTAGTTAACCCAAAAACCACCTTCCTCAAAAAGCACAGTGTTAAATGGCTAAAAGCACACGATTACCAATTCTTTACGAGCTATATGTCAGCTGGAATTTTTAAAGCCAAGATAGAAGTTGCATATTCACCCTCCTCTAAGCAAACTTTTACATACTATAACTGTGGAGGATTGTACCCTAAGTGGCAACCCGACCCGGCCCCAGCAAAAACTCTCTTTACATAACTCTGGTCATAATACATCTATTCATCATCATAGTATTAATGATAAGGCAATATATGAAAGAAGCTGAAAACCAACCTGTTAATTGTTAAAAACCTTATAAGTTTTAACATTTCGACCTCACATATAATTGATTTACAGACACCTCGTTTTGAGGAAGATTTTATCTGAATAGCCGGGAAGCCGGAAAACTTAGCAAGCTCATATAAAAAAAGCCCGACTGAAATCAGCCGGGCTTTGTGAAATCTCTAATTCTTAAGAATTAAGAAATAACGTTGTTGATCTGAGCAACGATTTTATCGCTTGCTTTCTGATCAGCGATTTCGCCTTCAACGTCTTTAAGATTTTTCTTGAAAGAAGTTCTAACGAAATTTTTGTGATCTTTCTGAATGATCAAACGCCAAACAGTACGCTCTTCAGCAAAACCATTTTTTCTTTTCTTAAGGCTAGCACGACGCTGTACGTTATTTAGAATAAGGTTATACTCTGAGTCAGCATCGAATAGCTCTTGAATCTGACTCCAACTTAGTCCTGTGGAAATAGCTTCCATCATTCTCTCCAAATTGGTTATTGTTTATTAAGAGGAAACGAAAGTAACTTAGAAAGTCGAAATATCAAATGAGTTTAGGATGAAACTCAATTTTCCAAGCTTCGTTCTAGAACTTTTTGCATGGAAGCGGCATATTTAAAGGACGGCTCTGCATCGAGATTATTATTCTCTACGGCATCGATAAACTGCTGCCATAAAGTTGGATGCTTGTCGGCTTTAACTTTACGCCATTTGGCTTTGTGACGGTCTTCGCCATTACACAACTGCAGGTTATTTCCCTGATCATCTATGTCCAATGTCAGGCCGCCTTCATTGCCATAAACTCGCAAACGGAGTGAATTCATCTGACCTGTTGCCCAACGCGTCATGTGAATAGCTCCCATAGCTCCAGAAGCAAAATCAGCCGTCATAACCGCAGAATCTGTTGAATCGAGATTGTAGCCTTGCAACTTATTGCCGCGAACACCCTTACTAAAAGAACGAGCATCAGTTCTAAGCGACTTAACATCTCCGGCAACTTGAGAAACCATATCCAGAAGAACCGGGCCGATATCCGTCACCACACCGTGTCCACCATGGTCGGAAGACAATCTCCAAAGAAATGAATCTGTAGTCTTCCAATCACCCCAGTAGTCAGATGTCATCCAACTTTGCAGGTAACTGGCCTCAACATGCATGACTTTACCAATGGCACCTTCTTTGACTAACTCTGCTGCTTTGTGAAGTTCTGGAGAACCGCGGTGTACAAAGTTAACCATATTGACGATTTCATGCTGTTCGGCAATTTTACTGAGTTTACAGGCTTCTTTGTAATTACAGGAAAGAGGCTTCTCACAGAGGATCGCGGCTTTCTTTTCAAGAAGCTGCTCAACAATTTCAGCATGTGTCACATTTGGAGTGACGATGACAGCTACATCAAAATCTTCACGCTGAATAAGATCATTAACATCGCCGTAGTAATTCTCAATATCGAATTCACGGGCAAACTCACGAGATTTCTTAAGATCTACATCGCAACAGGCTACAACTTTAGAACCCCGCAGGTGCTTAAAAGCTCCAGCGTGAACGCGTCCCATTTTCCCTGTACCTATGACAGCAACTTTAATCAAGTGATTTAAATCCAGTTAGTTAAAAAGCGGCTTACTATATGCCAAAGTCCTTCCGTGACAATGTGAAGTCCTGTTTTTCCTAAAATCACATTTCGTCAACGTTCTGTCACACGGATCTACTTGTTTTGAACATTTCATGAGTTATGTTTGATGCCAAAATTGTAATTTACAGAACGGATTTTCGTATCTATGCTCAACAAGTGCTTAAAACTCCTCATTTTTGTTTACTGCCTGACATTTAGCCAATCGCTATATTCTCAAGTCCAAATCGCTATAGATATGGACCAGGTGAAGTATATACAGCATGAAGCCATTGACTTGACTATGCACGTCATCAACGACACTGGCAGCCAACTGAGTTTTGGCAAAAGTGGTGGTAAAATCGAATTCTTGATTCTCTCTGAAATCAATAACTTTTCGACTAAAGTCGATCCTTACAAGGAAAGTTTTAACCCAGCTTACGGCCTGACTCTTGGAGCTGGAGAAACTAAAAAAATGGGTATTCGACTGAATAAGCACTACGACCTAGGCAAAGCTGTCAGGTACCGTATTATTGCTAGAATTTCTCACCCAAGACTGCAAAATGCCATCCAGACTAATACTCCTCTTAACTTCGAAGTTTCACCCGGGCAATTGATCGAGTCCAGAAGTTTTGGTGTAGCAGATGTTCTTGACCCTCAAAAAATTATTACCAGAAAGTACTCAATTCTCGGCTTTCATGAAAATCGCAACTCTGTTTACTGCATAAAGTTCCACGATGATAAATGGATCTATGCTCTTCACAGACTTGGTCCAAAAGTAAGAGGTGTTCCACCGAGGCACGATGTCGATTCATTCTCAAACATTCATACGCTTACCCAGCTGGAGCCAAAGGTTTTCTCACATGTTATCTTTTCACCAGACGGCAAGAAGCAACAAGAGCTAATCTACCGTGCCAGTTTCGACAACGTACCGCGTCTTCACAGAGACACTGATCTCGGTAAGATTTCTGTCAGAGACGGACTGAAAGCTGTAGAAGGTATCGACTACATCAAGCAAGGCAATAAGGTAAAACTACTGAATAAGTAGGTTTAGAGAAAACTTGCAAAGTCACCTTCATCCTGGAAGTAACAGTGTAGAGCTGTCATAGCTCCAAGAAGGTGGCGTCCCCAATGAAATTCAAAAGTCATTTGCCAGTGACAAAGAGCCTGCTCTTTCAAACCGGCTTCGTATATATTTAACCCCTCTACGACATCCTGATAAATATCCGTCAAGTCTTCAATTAAATCTGTGTAAGAACTTTCCGAGTTGGAATCTAGAGGCGACTCTAACTCCGAGTAGTAAGTAAATGGCATATTGTTCAGACGCTCATAGACGTCATTCCATTCATCGACGCAAACTGCAAAGCTTTCATCACCCTCTGGTTCTTCACGTCCAGCTTCAACTGTCATAAGTTGAATGGCACTTGAGTAAAGCAAAGATAAAGAATTAAGAGCACTGACAGCTTCTTTAGTTTTTTCAACCGGTTCAGCTTTGACCAAGTTCTTGAAAGATTGTGCTGCTGCGTAAAAGTTTTCCAATTGCTCTGACATAGACTTACCTTGTAGTAAATTTTTGCCCAATATTAACGCTGAACAAAAACTTCTTCCAGCTCCAGCATTAATATTCTATTGACTTTTAATTAGAAATCTGCATCTTTAACTTAAAAGGCCGAAAAATGTCTTCGCTGAATAAGTGGCAATTGAGTTCCTCCAAGGTAATTTTTCATTCTAAAATCTTCACTATAGAAAGTCATTGGGCGACCAATCCAAGGAATGGTGTCAGCGATGAATTTTATAGCGCAAAATTCCCCGACTGGGTCAATGTCATTGCCCTGACTCCTGAAGAAGAAGTATTGTTGATACGCCACTTTCGACACGGAACACGAAAATTTGAAATTGAAGTTCCCGGAGGTTGTATCGACAAAGGTGAAAACCCTCTCCATGCAGCTGTTCGCGAACTCGCAGAAGAAACCGGCTACTCTGGAGACTTACCAATCCTGCTTGGGCAACTTTCTCCAAACCCCTCACTCCAAGACAATAGCTGCTACACTGTTCTGATCAACAATTGCCAACAGACCCAAGCAATGAATTTGGATGATGGCGAAGATATAGAGGTATTCAAAGTTTCACTGGCTGAAGTCAAAGATTTAATCTTCAATGGAAAAATATCTAATACGATGGTAGTCAGCGCCTTTTATTTTCTCCAGAATATGTCTTAACGCTTATGCAAAAGATAGCTTGACAAAATTAATCCAATATATTAATTTTATTTCGAAATAATTATCCAAAGAAGGTATACCTAGTGAATTTCCTATACAAACTTTTCCTGGTCTTATTTGCGGTCTGTTGTACTGCAACTGCTAATGATCGACCAAATGTTGTATTTATCTTAACTGATGATCAACGCGGTGATGCTGTAGGCTATCACCCAAATCCATTATTGGGGATCAAGACTCCTGCGATAAATAAAATTGCTGCCGAAGGTGCCCGTTTCGATAATATGTACGTGACGACTTCACTTTGTTCTCCAAGTCGTGCCGCCTTCCTTTCTGGTACATACACTCACACTCACAAAGTTTACGATAACTTCACCGACTACCCACATACTCTTAAAAGCTTCCCACTCCTTCTCCAAAAAGAGGGATACACCACCGCCTGGATTGGTAAGTGGCACATGGGTGAAAATGACGATAGTAAGAGACCTGGATTCGATTACTGGATAACTCACAAAGGCCAGGGTAAGTACTGGGATACGACTTTCAATGTGAATGGTGAACGTAAAGAAATACCAGGTTACTATGCACATAATGTTACTGACATGGCGATTGATTACTTAAATAAAGTGGATAAATCAAAACCTTTTGCTTTGGTCCTTGGCCATAAAGCGCCACACGGGCCATTTATTCCTGAACCTAAATACAAAGAAATTTACGATAATCAGCCAGTCCCTTACCCGGCAAGCTCATGGAGTATTTCAGACAAACCAAAGTGGATAGTTGATCGCCTTCCTACATGGCACGGAATTTATGGTCCTCTCTATGGATTCCGCAAAGATTTCCCAAATGACAAGGCATCAGCAATTGTTGACTTTGAGAACTTTGTCCGCAGTTATACAGCAACAATCAATTCAGTCGATGACAGCGTTGGTCGCGTCTATGATCACCTGGAAAAGTTAGGTGTACTTGATAACACAATTCTTATTTTCAGCTCCGACAACGGTTTCCTCCTGGGCGAACATGGTATGATTGATAAAAGAACGATGCATGAAGCGAGTATCAGTGTTCCACTGTGTGTTCGTTTTCCAAAGAAAATCAAAGCCGGCACAGTAGTCAAAGAACAAGTTCTAAGCATCGACCTTGCACCAACTATCATGGAAATGACTGTTGGCAAAGCCATGCCTACAGCACAAGGTCAATCCTGGGCTCCACTTATGGACGATTCCAAAGAAGTAGAATGGCGCAAAACCTGGCTTTATGAGTACAACTATGAGAAGCAATTCCCATACACACCAAACGTTCGCGGTATTCGCCATGGCAAATGGAAGTATGTCGCCTACCCTCATGGCGATGGCGGTAAACTTCGCCATATGGAAGAGCTTTACAACATGGAAAGAGATCCTGCAGAGACATCCAACCTTGCAGAAGATCCAAAGTATAAAGAGATCAAAGCTAAACTTGCCAAGCAACTAGCTCAAACTCTAAAAGAAACCGGCGCAAATCCAGACAAAATGCCAATCGACCAGGGAATTAAAACAGAACTACCTGAAGAGTCGATTCGATAATTAAAAAAACCTCAGGCCGGGCTTTAATTTTAAGGCCTGGCCTTTTTAGTTCATACATCAATCTTTCTGATTAAGCCTCTTATGGATCTATCTCCCTATCGTCAATCCTGTCGAGAAAAATCTTCAGCGACTTCTACATCAAAATCTGCCCAATCCATGGTTTAAAAATCACTTAAGTCGCCCCTATGCCCTCATGTAAATCTTTCACAATCTCGTCAATCCTGTCGAGAAAAATCTTCAGCGTAATCTAATCAACAATATTTCCACTTTCCTTGTTCAGAGTCGCCTGATATAAATCCCTTTCCTTCTCGTCAATCATGACGAAATATCTTCAGCGAAATTTACATAAAAATCCGTGAAACCTGTTAATACAAATATTCTCTCTAAAACACCCAGATCTACAATCTGGACAGACGCCAATTTTGCACAGCCATGGATGCAGCACCAAGAGCCGCACAACTTTCACCTAACGTAGATAACGCAATAATTGGAGGCTGCATAGGTAGCCCATTATAATACTCATCTAAAGCTTCTTTAAGCGGTAAATGCCAGCTATCTTTCAACTCAGCGAAATCACCAGCTAGAAGTAATTTCTTAGGGGCGAGAGCCAAAGACATTTGCCCCAATGCCCAGGCAAGGACCGGAATACTTTTCCCAATTACCTTTACAGCCAGAGAATCTCCCTCTTGAAATGCCTTTAAAATATCTTTGATTCCACAGCCTTTGATTAAGCTACTCTCGGCTCCAGCTGTCAGTTGTTCTTCAACCTGAGTAATAATTGCACTGGATGACACCAGTTCACCTAGTTCCGGCAGTTGCCCGATTTCCCCTACTCCAGGACATTTCCAGTACTCAATTTCTCCACAAAGATTATTTTCACCAGCAACAATCTTGCTATCTATGACTACACCACAGCCGATTCCACTTCGAATTGTCACACTTACAAAGTCATCCAGATTTCGATCGCAACCAAACTTCATTTCTCCCAGAGCCATAAGATTGGCTGTATTTTCAAATGAAACAGGTACATTAAATTTATCTCTGACAATTTTACCAATTTCAAAATTTTCGATATTGGGTAACCACTTGTATTTAATGAGAGTGCCATACTTTTTTTCTAAAGATCCCGGAATACTGATACCAATACCCAAAACTTCTCTGTTCTCAGGAAAAACATTTTCAATGCATTGTATGAGTTTTTTCCCGAGAATATCTGCGGAGTCAGTTTTGCAGACTGCCACAACATGCTCACGCAACTTATTATTGCCAAAGTCAACGGCCATGGCCATTATTCTCTCTGCGAAGAAGTCTATACCTATGAACTCTCCTCGCTCAGGATTGACTAATAGCTGAACTTCAGGACGACCGCTCTTTAAAGCTTTTTTCTTCTTTGCTTCAACCAAAAAGCCTTCTTCCAAAAGACGCTCTACATAAATACCAACAGTAGAAGGAGCCAGGCTCAATTGCTTAGATAAACTTAAGCGAGAAATACCATCCGCTTCACGGACAATACCCAATAACTTCGACTCAATTCCGGCAATTAACTCTTTTTTTCTCTTAATCTCTTTTGGCACACAACACCTTTCTATTGATAAATCCTGCTTTAAAACTATATAAGTTAGCGTCAAAAGTCCCAATCATCCAATTTAGAAAAGAGGACATAAAAATGGAATTACCGCCTCTCACCAAAGGCAAACTCTTAAAACGTTACAAACGTTTTCTCGCAGACGTAGAATTGGAAGATGGAACAATCATTACAGCTCATTGCCCAAATTCAGGAAGAATGACACAATGCCAGAGTGAAGGCTGGCCCGTGCTACTTAGTTACCATGACAATCCAAAACGCAAACTGAAGTATACCTGGGAACTCGTGCACAATGGTAAGACATGGATTTGCATCAACACCCAAAGAGCCAATGAAGTCGCTTTTGAAGCCGTGAGTCAAAGTCTTATTCCAGAGCTAACGGGCTATGCAAAAATTGAACGAGAAAGAAAATATGGCAAAAGCTCCCGCATCGACCTCCTTCTTTCCAATAATGACGAACTTTGTTACGTCGAGGTCAAATCAGTCACATTACTCAATGACCAAGGCGAATACTGCTTTCCTGATGCACCAACCGAAAGAGGCCGTAAACACCTCGAAGAATTAGTATCCATGAAGCAACAAGGCCACCGAGCCGTTATGCTCTTCATCATCATGCGCAACGATGGCTGTGGCTTCAAACCCGCTGGCCACATCGATACAGCGTATGCCGCCAAACTTGAGTGGGCCAAAGAAAATGGCGTTGAGATCTTCACACAACAGACACAAATTACATCAGAACACATAACTTCCATGTCATAATATCTCTTCTCACGAGAGAAAAATATTAACTCAGGATTTATAGAATATTAAATTAAAGTTAATTTTGATTTCAATTAAGACTAGAGTATGGACTATTTACAACTGGATGATTCAAAACTTATTGGAGTTGGTTTACATAGGAAATGTTACGAACATCCTGAAAATTCCAATCTCTGTATTAAAGTCGGCTTCAACAGCAATCCAAAAGAAGATAAAAGAGAAATAAACTACTATAAATTCTTAAATCGAAGAGCTATATCTTGGGCAATGCTCCCTAAGTTTCACGGTAAAGAGAAGACTAATCTTGGTGAAGGCGTTGTTTTTGATCTAATCAGAGATGAAGATGGTTCTGTTTCCAAAACACTTGAATACTACCTTGAAGAAGGTACGCAAGAAGTCGCTCAAGAAAATATCATCAATGCCCTAGATGATTTGAAAGAATATTTACTTCAAGAGCTCATACTTACCATGACTCTCAAACCTAAAAATATTATTTACCAAAAATACAAAAATGGCTCAGGTAAACTAATTATCATAGACAATATTGGTACTTCAGATTTTATCCCAATTTGTAAATTCTCGAACACTCTTGCAAAACAAAAAATTCTCAGAAAATGGAAAAGGTTCGAACAAAGCTTAATTCAAAAATATAAATTAGATAAGGAGTTTTTCAACTGACTTCAATATCCTTTTCTGTTATATAAACTTACGCCAGTTTTCTTTAGTTGAAAAGCAAGCCATAAAGTTTGGGTAAATTATACAACCTTGTGACCAGCTCGGTCGCCAGTAGTATTTTGGATTTCGCTTTCTATATATTGTAATAGTAGGGATCTTTAAAAAAGACGCTAAATGACCATTTCCAGAATCATTTGCTATAATTAATGCAGATTCATAGAGAAACTCGACCCATTTACCGAAAGCGTCAAACTTTGGAGTAGGAAATCTATCCTTGACTATATTCTGCCATTTAGAGTGATTATTTGGCGCTACTACAAAACAAGGTTCATGTCCTAAACCCTTTATACTGCCAGCTCTATGAATGATTCAGGAGACCACTCTTTCAATTCAGGCACTGCGGAGTCCGGACCTACAATAATTCTATTCTTATATTTTCTATATTGAAAATCAGTTGGTGGAGTTAAAGCTACTTTTCTCGAAGTTTTGCTTAATCCTACCTTTAAATCTAAATACTCAAGTTTTGCATCAACAACACTTTTACTTCCAAAATTTTTATAACGGATGGAAGCACAAGCGCGAGGTAATTCTGTAAGCAAAGCATGTTGTTCAGAGGTCAATTTTTTTTGTAAATTTACGGAATGATCGTACCTCCAAAAATATCTACTTTTTGACAGAAGAAAATGTACTTACATGCGAGCCTCTCAACTTCTTCTTTTGGGAGATTACGAATAAATCTTGGGGGACTCATTAATACAACATCAAATCTATCGAGAGTTCGCTCGAAATCGTTAATTGAAGGATAAGGTAAAGCCCTAAAATTGGGTAACCAATGGTCAATCGCTGAAACCAAATCATAAAAGTAAGTAACCTCAAAGCCATTTTGAGCAAAATTCTCAGCCATCATGGCATGGACAAGTCCATCTCCAAGGGAATCGAAGGCAACTAACGCTAATTTGATTTTTGTAGACATAAAATTTAATTATTCAGTGGGCAAAAGCAAAACCTGACACATTTTAAACAAATTTCAATTTAAAGACTGACCATGACACGCTTAAAAGTACTTCAAATTTCCCATAGCTATGAAGCGCCATTCCTCGATGTCGCCAACTTTTATACACGGTTATTTGATAAAGAAAAATTTGAAGTCACTTCGTTATTTTTAAAAGGAGATCCCATAAGCGACAAATCGCTCCTTGTAGAAGGAGAAAAAGTCATCTTCTTAAATGTCTCAACGAAAGACATGCGTGGCCTAAAACTTGGTCTCGTAAAAAACATTTCTAAGCTCATTAAAGAAGAAAAGTATGACATTATTATAGCGCAACGCTACAAAGCTATTTATCTAACGAGTTTAGCCAGCTTTGAAACTCCTCCATTTAAATTTATCGGAGTCATCCATGCTTATAATGTCTTTAAAAATTTTGCGAGAAAGTTACTCATTAAGTCAGTAAAAAATAAGTTAACTCTTCTTGGGGTTTCAGATGCTATTCGAGACGACATAAAACACCATTTATCATCTATTGGTTTCCATAAAATTTATTCATTACCCAATTGCATTCCTGTTCAAGTTCTTCAGGAAAGCCAATACCCGAAAGATAAAGCGCGTGAAAAACTGGGAATTCCTAAAAATGCTTTCGTTTTTGGCACTGCGGGCAGACTTCATACAGAAAAAGGCCAGAAAACCTTGATTAAGGCCTTTGCACAAGTACACGAAAAAATGTCTGATGCAACAATATACATTATGGGAAAAGGTCGCTTAAAAGAAGACCTACAAAAACTTATCGATCACTTAAAGTTAAGCGATAAAGTCAAACTATTAGGCATGGTTCCTGAAGGACCAAAATACTTTAAAGCTTTTGATGTTTTTGTACTACCTTCAATGAGGGAGCCTTTTGGCATGGTTCTAATTGAAGCAATGGCTGCAGAGCTGCCAATTGTGAGTTCTGAATCTGGTGGAGCCTTAGAAATAATTAAGAATAAAAACTTGCTCTTTGAAATCGGTAATATTGAAGAGTGCTCTGAAAAGCTTTGTGAAGCCTATAATTGGCAACCACAACAAAGAGCCGAGATCACTTTAGATTTCAACAAAGACCTTAACTCAAAATATTCACAGGAAGCCTTTACTAAGAACTTTTGGGAACTTCCAATTCACTGAATTAAAATTGTTTAATAAGCTCTTCGACCCTCTTCTTCCTTGTAAACTCTTGCCTATATTTTTCATAACCTCTTAGAGCTATTTCGTTTCTTTCTATGTCGTTTTCAGAATAATACTTAACTTTCTCATACAATTCAGACGAATTCTCATAGGTCTCTATTTCTGTCCCAACATCAAAAATTTCCTTTAATTCGTCACAATGGTCGGTGAGCAAAAAGGCTCCAGCTGGATACACTCCGACAGAAACCATAAATAACTATTAAATAATAGCCTAAAACACAAAAAACTTCCGTTTAACGTGTTATATTTCAATTTGTTACAACAGAAAATAACAAACGGAAGTTTTAATGAACGATACCCTTTTTCCCGAATATTTCATTGAAGAGCTAAGA
>JAKVBD010000047.1 GCA_022446985.1 Lentisphaerales bacterium | reverse complement strand
CCTGAATTTTTAGCTTTAGAATATGAGTTAATCAATCAGAATATTGATGAATATAAACCATCAAACAGGGAAGCCTTTATGCTCGCAGAACAGCAGACCCTGTCACCTCAACTCTATTACCTCGCCATAAATAAATGTCATGGCTTCAGCACAATTTGGGAACCTTTGGCGAATACTATTCAATCACTTAAGAAGTCATGTTTAATTCTTCCTCCTGGTATTCCAGATGTAATTTCTCTTTCACCAGAAGAGAGACTCCTTCTAAAAAGTAAGATTTTGAATTCTCTTAAATTAGATAAAGAGTGCTTACTATTGGCATACAGTGGCTCCATTAGACATTTTGATAATGAATTTGAAACATTTTTAAAGGCATTCAGCCTAGCGAATAAATCTTACAGACGTCTGAAACTTCTCATATTCGGCAGAGACTGGAATTCAGACTTAAGCTTTAACCTTATTCAAAAATATGAACTGAAAGATGAGGCATTCCTTTTAGGTCTGCTTCCTGAAAAACAGGCATTTGAACTCCAACAAGCAGCCGATATTCTTTGCTGCCCAGGATTAAATAGCAGCTTTAATGAAAAGAGGCTTCCAAGTCGCCTGGGATTATTTTTTAAATTTGGAAAACCAATCCTAACACACAAGATTGGATTTGGAGAAAGTTTAGAGAACTATAAACATGCTCTCTTAACAGAAACAAATGATTATAAAGAATGGAGTAAAAAAATATTAGATCTAGCTTCATCTGAGAAACTACGGGCTGAGCTTTCTAAAAACTCTTTATTGGTCTATAAAAAGATTTTTAACTTGAAAAGAAACTCTTCCGCACTCATAAAATACTACAAAGATGAAATTGGCACACCTCTTTATCAAAAGAAAACAATTGTTCTAAATGAAGATATTGAGCCATCTCAAAATCCTGACAAGTATCATTTATGTGCTATTAGAACTGCAAAAAAATTACAAAAAATGGGAGTATCTAAAATAGCCTTTTATGGCGCTGGTTATCATACAAAAAAAATTCTCGAATCGAAAATAATGGATGATTTTGAAATCACAGCTATTATCGATAATTATCAAAATAATAAATTCTTGAACAATATCCCTATTTATCATCCTGACAGTAAAAACTTACCTGAATGGCAAATTTTACTCATTTCTTCTGATACCCATGAACATGATATGAATCTAGAAGCAAAAAAGCATAAACTTAACAATATCTCGTCAATGTACAGTGACATCCTAACTCCAATTAAAGAGGTTTGGGAAACAATCTGATGAAAGAATCAATAATTAATATTTTCCATCACATTCCTAAATGTGGAGGAACAAGTGTTAACAATGTGCTTGCCAAATGGTTTAATCCAGTAAGAGATTATAGGAAGGGACACACTCTAAATTATCCAGATAAAATTGATTTAGAAGCCTTAAGTCCAAGTCACTGCATTACAGGCCATTTTGAACTTGAGGGATTTCACCTAAAGCAAAGGTACCCTGAAGCTTTTACTAATGACAACTGTAGGATCTTTTCATTTATAAGAGATCCTCTGGGAGTAAAACTGTCATTATTCCATTATGAAAGAATGCATAATGTGGGTATCGCAAATCTGGAAGAGCATTTATTTTCCAGAAGAAATTATATCTCCAGTATATTTCCTCTTAATGATGAGAACTACAAACAAGTTCTCAACCAATACTATTTCATCGGTATTTTAGAATACCCAGAAGTCAGTATAAACCTTCTTGCGACTCTTTTAGAAAAGCCTAAAATTCAATTACCCTGGAAAAACAAGAGTATAAGAAACAAAAACCAAATTCCCATTACAGATAAAATTATAGAGAAGTTTAAAGATGAAAATAAACTTGATTATAAAGTTTATAATTACTGCTTGCAAAAATTCAATAAACTAAGGCAAGGCATTTAAGCTAAAGTCATTCATGCCAAAATTGAACTTAATATGGGTCCAACTCGAGGCGTATGGAGCCTTAAATCAAGAAAAAAATGCCGTTTTGAATGAAGCTTTACGTCAATCAGATTTTTCAACGATAAATCTCACACAAACGGTTTGTGCAGCTCCATCAACAGTCATGACAACAATGGGCCTTTTGACTGGAGTATCTCCAGTTATGCTCGCCAAGGATCATATACCAAAGAGATTTCAAGTTCCGGACGATTGGCAGGCCAGTGGATTTCAAACTATTACCAATTTTTTGGAAGAGAAAAATTATGAAGTTATCGGCATAAATGCTGTCTATGACTGTCCTAAATGCCTTCCAATGTTCAAAGATACACATGCTGGTGTTACTTCTTATATGGGTAAAAAAGAAGGCTATAATTTCTGGGAAGCTTGGTGTATACCTCAAAGGTTGAGAAATATCAAAGAGTCTCTATCTGATAAACCTAAAGCTTTTTTCTTTCATTTAATAGATGCCGATATCTTACCTGAACTACTCAATGAATTAGCAACTATTGGTCTAGATAAATCAAATACCGTTATGGTGCTTGTCGGAGACCATGGTTGGCCAATAAAGTTTTTTAAGAAGGAGCCAGCACTTTTTCACGATTTGCATCAGGAAGAAAATAACATTCGCGTCGCCTGCCACATTTCTTTTCCGGGCTGTAAAGCAGCTGAGTATTCACAGTTCACCTCCGCCTTAGATTTAGCACCGACTGCTTTAGACCTAATGGGTTTCGATCTTGAAGAAGCATTACCTAAGGCTGAAGGTCTTTCACTGAAGGATAGTCTTGAGAGCAACCTTCCAACTCCTGAAAGAATTCTAAGATTGGATAATAGATATATTGCCCAAAGAAAAAACAAGGTTGTCACTTTAGTAAATTCTAAATTTAGGTACTGCTTCCGCTACGAAACTGATTGGGCTCAACAACCTTATTATAAATACGAACTAAGTGAAATACCTGAAGCGGAAGAGCTTTATTTTCGCACTGATTTAGACGAAAAAGATAACCTGATTGATAATCCAGAATACAAGAAAGAAATTCAAATCTTCAGAGATAATTTATCGATGACGGAAACAAAAGCCCTCAAGCACTTTTATGGGGATAATCTGTTTGATCATTATCTTCTTCGAGAAAAAATATTTAAAGAATCTCAAGAAGTTCAAAGAATTCACAGCAGTGCAAGAATTCAAAAAGCTCTTATTCAAATTCTACAACGCTATTTAGCAGAAAGTAATATTTCTAAAATTGCCCTTTATGGCGCAGGGAATCACACTCGTTCCATTCTTTCCTTAGATATCATTAATGACTTAGTATCTTGTATTTTAGATGATAACCCACTAGTAGAAGAGATTGAAAAAATTCCGGTCGTTAAATCAGGACTTCATACCAATATAGATTTTAAAGCTTTGGTGCTCAGTTCAGACTACTTTGAATTTCAACTCAAAGAAAAAGCCGAGGGTTGGTTGCCAAAATCTAAAGAAATTATCCCTATATATCAAAAATTTGGGGTTCAACTACCTTCTTATATCCTGAATTACTCCTCACCTAAATTCGAAGAAATTATTAAATACTCATTAGATACTTTAAATCCGGAAACTGTCCTCTTACTTGGAGATGGTAAACAAAGTGTAGCTGAGCTAGAACAAATTGACACAACCAAAATAAATTCTTCGAATATTTCCTTCAAAAAAGCACAAAAACATCTTCTGAGAAAAAGGTTTGAGCTGATTGTCTTTAATCATCAAAGCCTGGTCACTTTCCTGGGCTGGCTGAGTCAGATTGATCAATTACTTGAACCCAGTGGAGTTTTAATCGCAAATGTCCAAAAAAGTAATATATCAGATGAAATTCTAAAAGATATAAGTGAGATGACTGACGACCTGAAAATAAACTTTGTAAAAAATGGTCAAAGCAGCGTAATTGTAGCGTGCCTTTGGAGATTTAACTCTTAGTTTATTCAACATGAATTCTTACAAATGGAATAAAAAAACTTCAATTTGGTTTACTGGACTTTCTGGTGCGGGTAAAACTACTGTAAGCTTGGAACTCAAGAAACTCATTGAGTCTACAACAGACTCTGGAGTGATTCTCTTAGATGGCGATGAGTTGGTTGAAATCTTTTCAACAAACACCATCGACCGTTCTGAAGAAGGCAGAATTGAACGAGTTAAGAAATACCTTAAATTAGTCGGCTTGCTTTTAAATACGCCTAGAGTCATTCCTGTTGTGGCAATGATCAATCATAGTCAAACATTGCGAAATATGATCGAGACTGCTGATGAAAGTGGACATTGTTTCCTGATTTATCTTGAGACAGAATTGAAAACATGTCAGCAGCGTGACCCTAAAGGGCATTATGCTAGAGCGGCACAAGTCAAGTCACCAAATATGATTGGTCTTGACCTGCACTTTGACATTCCAACTTCACCTGATGTTTCAATTACTGAAAAGAGCTCGCCATCTGAAGCCGCTCAACTCATACTAAATCAACTTATTAAAGAAGAAGTCTTTATACCACATGTCTAATGTTTATGTGATTGGAGTTTTTGATCTGTTCCATCGTGGTCATGTTGAACTATTAAAAAGATCTAAAGCTCTCGGTGAAAAACTTATAGTAGCTGTTAACGGTGATAAAATGGTAAGTCAGTACAAACGGCGCCCCTATATGACTGAGCAAGACAGGTTAGAAATCATTAAAAGCTGTCGTTATGTTGACGAAGCTTTTATAATTCAGGGTTTTGATAATAAACAGGTACTAATTGATTATAAAATTGATAAAATTGTTCATGGTGATGATTGGAAAAGAGAGTCTTACCTGGAACAAATCAGAGTCGACAGGTCTTTTATGGAAAAACATAATATAGAACTAGTGCTTTTGCCCTATACTAAAGGCATAAGTACAGGCGAACTGATTAATGAAATTAAAGGAAAATGATTGTTCCATCAAAACATTACACTTCCAATTTTAATTGAAAAAGTCAATCTTTCAAAAGTTGACTTGAGTGAGATCTTTACTCAATATAACTTATGCTTCAATAAAATTCTAATTATTACTGGGAAGGAGCATTCTTATCATATCGCCAAAAGGTTGGTTAAAAATAACAGAAATATCAATTTTCATGTTCATAACAACTGTCAAAACACACTTGATGAAATTGAAAAACTTCGTCTCATAGTTTCAAGTCTTAAAATAAACCTAATACTAGGTATTGGTGGGGGAAAGGTGCTCGACAGCGCTAAACTTCTATCCACTAAAACTAAGATCTCTTATATAGCAATACCAACTCTGGTTACCACAGATTCTCTAGCATCACCGATCTCTATTGTAAATGATGGAAAAAACCAGAAATCTTTTGGAGCCTCTATACCAAATGGTATTTTGCTCGATTACTCTATTTTGAATAAGATGACTCACTATCAGACTCTTAGTGGGATTGGAGATATAATATCAAACCAATCTGCACTATTAGACTGGGATTTAGCTATTGAAGCAGGCCATGAAAAGCCCAATAATTTTGCGCGTTTTTTATCTGAAATTTCAATTTCACTAATTAATAAATACTCTGATGATTTTAAGAATCAAAAATTTATTGAAGATTTTATTTATGCAATAATAACATCTGGCTTAGCTATGAATATTGCCAAAAGCTCTCGCCCCTGTTCTGGCGCTGAGCACCTCTTGGCTCATGCAATTTCAGAATTAAAATTAACTGATTTAAGCCATGGATATGTAGTTGGAAGTCTAACTGACTTCTGTCTATATTTACATGGGAAACACTATAAAAATCCCCAATTCTCAGACGCTGTCATTAACCTTTTATTAGATACTTCCAGATTTATCCAAATTATAGACCTCGCTAAAAAAATACGAGGAAATAGATATACAATTTTAAACAAATTTTCCAATCAAGAGCTTATTGATAAGCTCCACAAGTACATCAAAAATTCAAACAAATGATTTTATATTTCCCACATATTCCAAAAGCTGGAGGCTCTACATTAAGAGAGATATTTTTCAGGAAATTTCAGTCGAACAAAATTATTAAAGTCTGGAACACACGTTTTGGAGCTGATCTGGATGCAGGCTCTTTTCAAAATTTGGATTATGAAACTTTAAAGCTCTCAAAAGCAATAATGGGGCATTTACCACTTAAATACTTCATTCGTAATCATGAAGCAAAAAAAATGCTCTGCAACGGTGATATAAAAATAATCACTTGTGTTAGAGATCCTGTTAGGAGGCTAACCAGCCTATATAATTTTATTAAGTTTAATAAAAACCATCGTAAACATCTCGAAATGCAAAATACAGGTCTGGTTGACTTTATATATTCACAAGAGGAAAACTTTCAATTTAACTATTTATCATGTGAATTAGCCGAAAACATTGGTGAAGTTAATGATTTAATGAAAATAAGTTCGATTGATTCATCAATTGAAAACTTTCAGTTATATTTTAAAACGCATCTGGGTTTTGATCCTGGACCTGTAGATATAAAGAACTCAATTACAAAATTTTCTCTAGATAACCCTATTGCCAAAATGGAGGACATCCCGCATAATACTTTGGCAAAACTCTACAAAAAACACTATGTAGATCACTCTCTTTATGAACAATCATTACAAACTACTTTCTAAAGTAAAATATTTATGAGTAGTATTTATCAGCTACCCTTAAAAGAAAAGTACATTGAAGTTTTACTTCCGGAGCCTTCTCAAAGTCCGAGCTTCTTTGCCTTTGCACCCCATAAATCCGGAAGCGTTCTACTGCGTAAGGTTCTTGAGGACATATGTGATATAAACAAGATCCCGGTAATCAATATTCCTAAACTTATATTTAAGCACGGAGAGTCGGTTAGCAATATCAACAAACAATGGGATGTCATTCTCAAAGAAAAAGGCTATGCGTACTTAGGCTTTAGAAATTTCCCTAATTACCCCTCTTCATTTAAGTTTCAAAATGTTAAGAACATACTTCAGGTAAGAGATCCAAGAGACATGCTTGTTTCTTCATACTTTTCCGAAGCTTTCAGCCACCCTTTACCAAATTCAGGTACAAAAAGAGAAAGCATGCTCAAAGCAAGGTCTAAAATCATAAATCAGAGTATAGATGAGTATGTTTTAGAAAAGTCTTCCGTTTTTTTGAAAAGTTATCATACTTTCTCTGAAAAATTACCAACTGGCAATACTAAAATCTTTAGATATGAAGATATTATTTTCAATAAAAAAAACTGGATAATCGAGATCTCAAATTATCTAGGACTCAATGTTGAAAACGATGAAATAAATAAAATTTTAGAAAAAGTCGATATTGTACCAGCACAGGAAAACCACAGAAAGCATGTCAGAAAAGTTACTCCTGGAGATCATAAGAGCAAACTGAGCTCTAAAACAATCCAAAAGCTCAATGAAATTTTTAACGGGGTTTTATCCAGATACAACTATATCTAATATATCATGGAGCTGTAAAAGAACTTAAACCTAAATGTCTTAATCTCCATGAATTTGTCATTGCTGTTTTCTTTATATAGCCACTTGAACCCTTTACTCCCAGTAAGCTTAATTTCCAAAATAGTATACGACCATCTGTATGGCGGAATATTAAATCATCAGTCGAATCAGTATCGATATCCTTAAAGCCTATTATCTTCCAGTTAGTATTCAAAGCTCCACTGCTTACGTAATTACTTGAAGCTTTAACTCCAGAATTATCCAATTCCCAGCGCAATAAACGTCCATCTGTATGACGGAATATTAAGTCCAGTCGGGAATCACCATTAATATCTCCCAAAGCCTTGATCTTCCAAGCTGTAGACATCGGTGTATTACGGATATAACCACTGCGGCCTTTAGTTCCATCGGAGTTTATCAGCCAAAAAAGTATACGACCGTCCGTATGACGGAAAATTAGGTCGATACTTCCATCTCCATCTATATCTCCGGATGCTTTGATCTTCCAGGCTGTAGACATCGGTGTATTCCGAATGAATCCACTTTGACCTTTAGTTCCATCTTCATTAACCATCCAGTATAAGATACGGCCATCAGAATGACGAAAAACTAAATCTGCCACTCCGTCACCATTGATATTCCCCGACGCCTTAATATCCCAAGCTGTATTGATACCTGAGCTCTTTATATCACTTCTTAATTTAATTAAACCATCTTCATCAATTAACCAATTCAGCATTCTACCATCTGTATGGTGAAATATTAAATTAACCTTTCCATTATCAGGAATACCTTCGACAGTATCTTCACCTGAATTATTGGCACTTACAGGATTACCTGCACCATCATCAAACCAAATTCTATAGTAATATGTACTCCCTGCATTGAGTCCACTGTCCTCATATTTCTTTTCGCTATTTTGCCCAACCCCTGTATATACTTGCTCTCCCGCCGAGTATACGGTTGGGAAAGCATCTGTTCTTCTAGTTATATAAATCGTATCATTTGCAGCTCCAAACAATGTTGGTGTATTCCAACTTAAAAATACTTTAGACTGAGTTGAATTGGCAGACAGTTTAAACGGATTAGCTGTCGCTACAAAATTAGCAATAGCAGCACGACTAGTTTCAATACATCTAACATTATCGTGTGTTGAGTTTCCTGTTGCATAACCAGTATGATTAACATCAGGATTTGAAAAGTGTGCTGTTCTTGAATCTCCATTTTTTGCATAAGCCATCACTGACCTGTAACTGGGCCATCTCCAACCAGAAGCAAAAGAGTAAGAACCTGGCCCAGGCTGAGTTGATTGATCAGAATGGTGGCCGCATCCCATATTATGGCCAAATTCATGAACCATAGTATACGTCCAGCTCGCTTGTTTAACACGAGTAATATTGAAACCTAAGGTAGATGAACCAGTAAATAAATAACCTAAGCCACCTGTGTCATCCACATTAGTAAAAAAACTTACAAGATCTGCACCTTTAGAGGTTCTTAAAGAATGTATTGAATCCATGTAGCCATCGCTTGTACCTCTCAATCTAGTTAAATCTGTACTTGAACTTCCACTTTCAGTGTACGAAACTTGACCTGAGTAAACCATATTCAACGTTACACCAGTTTGAGAGACTGAATGTGCTTGTGTTGCTCTCGTATAGGCTTGGTTTATTGTATTATTTATACCTCCTTCATTAGAGTCAGCCCAACTTTTTGCACTCGGAGTATACAGCACCATGAAATCTATTACTGTTGTTGCCCCTGAACTTTGAAACTCGGGGTCATCGTTTACTTCTATACCATGATTTATTTCTTCACCACAGACCTTATTTTCAGTATTATTCATCGAATATTCAATAGAATAATGCTGTCCCTTATCCGCTAAGAACCTTATGCCATAATTTTCATCAAACGGTAAATGAGTATTTGCTAAGATTTTCCCATCTGAAATTGAAATAAAGGTATAAGCTCCATCATAACCATCAACATCAAGAACTAATCCCAATGTTCCATTTATATCTTTCTTTACACTTTTTACAGTACCTGAAACTTCCGCACCTTCGAAGTAATTAATTTTAATGGTATCACCAATCCTAAGCTTATCAAAAGAACTTACAGTAATGTCAACTTCTCTATAAGCTGTAACATATGGCAAGCCTTCAAGCCTATCTTGAAATATTCCAGATTTGCCCTTAATAAGGGACTGCTCTACAGGCTCTGAGTAAAGGTTATTATTTGTCTGAAAAGGATTATTTGCTTCTTTAGCTTCATGCTTTTCTGTGATTTTATCAGTAGTTATTTCACTTAAAGTCTGCTCTGTAGTATTATTTATAATAACCAGACCGATTATCAGTCCAATAACTGACAAAAACGTCACCGTCTTTCTACTCATATATTCCTCTCCAGCCTTGCTGATATACTTTTAATATCGACCTTAAAACATTTTGATTTAATAATTTAGTGTTCTTTATAACACAAAATCAAATTTTACTTCATAAAACAAATAAAAGGAAAAATGCAAGAATTTCCAAAACTAACTAAATTCCCATAAGCTCACCATAAGTAAACACTAACAGTTAAGCTAAATAGCTAACAATAGTATTGTAGTTAACCCCAAATTGGTCTTCAGAGTATTTCAGTTGTTATCAAAACTAAATTTCTATATGATGTTAAAACAAAGTAGCAGTAATAGGAATAGATAATGACGCATAAGAAAAAAGCGTTAATCACTGGAATCACAGGTCAGGATGGATCTTACCTTGCAGAATTTCTTCTCAAGAAAGGGTATGAAGTACATGGAATTAAACGTAGGGCGTCCTCATTTAATACTGGGAGAATAGATCATATATACCAAGATCCACACCATGATGATAAAAACTTTTATCTTCATTATGGTGATTTAACTGATAGCCCTAACCTAATTAGGCTAATTCAAAGTATTGAGCCAGATGAGGTATATAATCTTGGGGCTCAATCCCATGTTGCTGTTTCATTTGAAGCTCCTGAGTATACTGCTAATGTTGATGCTCTAGGTACTCTACGGCTACTTGAAGCCATTCGATTTTCCGGTCTTGAGAAAAAGACTAGGTTTTATCAGGCTTCGACATCTTAGCTTTATGGAATGGTTCAAGAAATCCCTCAAAAAGAAACGACACCCTTTTACCCGAGATCCCCTTACGCTGTTGCTAAACTTTACTCTTACTGGATGTGTATTAATTATAGAGAAGCTTATGGCCTCTATGCATGTAATGGCATATTATTTAATCACGAATCTCCGCGACGTGGAGAAACTTTCGTAACTCGAAAGATAACAAGAGCCTTGGCTAATATTTGCCAAGGCCTTGAAAAAACACTCTATTTGGGAAACATGAATGCTAAAAGGGATTGGGGACATGCAAAAGATTATGTCGAAATGCAGTGGCTCATGCTTCAACAAGACACACCACAAGATTTTGTTATAGCAACAGGCAAACAATACTCTGTCAGAGATTTTGTTAATGTAGCGGCTAATGAACTTGGGGTTAGTCTTGATTGGCAAGGCCAGGGTGTCGAGGAAAAAGCAACTGTTAAAGCCATTACAGGTAAAAATGCTTCTGCCCTGAAGATTGGAGACATAATAGTTAAAGTAGATCCACAATACTTTAGACCTACAGAAGTAGAGACTCTCTTGGGAGATCCTACTAAAGCAAAGAAAACTTTAGGTTGGTCACCAAAGATTACTTTTGAAGAAATGGTTATCGAGATGGTTCAAAATGACCTAGAAGAAGCGAAAAAGCATGCATTGCTGAAAAAGTACGGCTATGAAACAGAGATTTGCCATGAGCAATAAGCCTCAAATTTTTATCGCTGGTCATAATGGTATGGTCGGTTCTGCCTTGTTTAAAGAGCTTAGTAAAAGTCAAAACTCTCTTATAACACAAGAACGATCACAATTAGATCTCACACGCCAAAGTGAGGTTGAAGATTTTTTTCAGAAGAATAAAATTGATCAAGTATATTTGGCTGCGGCAAAAGTTGGGGGAATACTTGCTAACCGAGATTTGCCAGCTGAGTTTATTTATAATAATTTGATGATAGAAGCCAATGTCATTCATGCCGCATACAAAAGTGGAGTGCCAAAATTATTATTTCTAGGCTCTTCATGCATTTACCCCAAACATACACAGCAACCTATGTCTGAAGATGCATTACTCAATGGTCGTCTTGAGCAAACCAATGAACCTTATGCAATTGCCAAGATTGCGGGCATTAAACTTTGTGAATCATACAACAGACAGTATGGCTGTGATTATAGAAGTGTTATGCCGACTAATTTGTACGGACAAAATGATAATTTTCACAAAAATAATTCACACGTAATCCCTGCACTATTACGCCGTTTTCACGAAGCAAAAATATCTGGGAAGCCGGAAGTTTCTATATGGGGAAGTGGTTCACCCAAAAGAGAGTTCCTTCATGTTGACGATATGGCAAAGGCTTCAATACATGTCATGAATCTAAAACAGACAGATTATAAACGTTTTACTGAAGATATGCTCTCACACATTAATATTGGTAGTGGTATAGATTATTCTATTCGTGATCTGGCAGAAATAATAAAGAATACTGTGGGCTTTGAAGGCAAGATTATTTTCGATACAACGAAACCTGATGGAGCTCCAAGGAAACTTCTAAATATTTCAAAAGCTGAACAACTTGGTTGGTCTGCTAACATTGAACTGCAAGAAGGCCTAAAGCAAACTTACGCATGGTTTCTAAAGCATGAGAACAATCTCCGAAACTAAACCCTTGAAGTATATATGAAACTTTTCTTCATAATCTTCATAATCTCAATTCCCTCTATAGCATTGGATTTCGATACGCAAAAAGTATCGTATCAGGCAAAAATTAATGAGATATCATATACCGCGAATTTTTCTTTCACAAACAAATCTAAATCTGATGTGACCATCGAAAGGCTGACTCCTTCTTGCAATTGTATCGTTCCCGACGTGGTGAAGAAAACATATAAACCGGGAGAAAAGGGTTTCGTAGATCTTACTTTTAACTTTCAAAGAAGACTTGGGCTTCAACAAAATAGATTGTTAGTTTATCTTAAAGGTCAGAAGAAACCAATGACTCTTGTTCTAGAAGTTGAATTTCCTAAGCCATACACTTATTCGCAAAAATTTCTGACATGGAAAGGAACTGATCGCCAGAAGAAACACCTGACCTTAAACTTTCACAAAGACTTCAATGCCTCAGCATCTCTACAAGAAGGCAAAAACGAGATACCTTTAGAAATCAATCTCATAAAGGTCGACGACCAGCAATATAAAATATCGGCAACCCCTAAAAAAGACATTAAAAAAGGGCGCTATCGCACCGATATCGTCATTACTCAAGAAAATAAGCCATCAAGAATTAGTACTGTTTATTTCATCCTAAACTAGCAACTTAAGTATTCTGATCAATCTTCCTCAAAATTGTTTCTTTCCTAAAATACCGTGGACGTACTTTTTTCACCTTCAGTTCCTGAACATAAATACAATTACTATTCTTCATACAAAGCCTTTCTATTTCACCTTTGGCATGATGGGTTCTAGTTTGAAGAAAATTTTGATTTTGCCAAAGAGGCGTGTCGTAAAGGTTTCCCATATTAGCCGGCATGTTACAGCAAGGTTGAATACCACCATCAATATCAACATGTATATCTTGTAGCCAAGGGCAAAGGCCTGTTTTCATTTCTTCTACTTTTGACATTGTCTCCAAAGTTGCAGCCTTAATGCCACAGCTGCCTCCATCGTGATATTCCTCTTCGGCTTCTACCTCACCTAGTGCTTCTTTAAGAGGTGATTTTTTTTCTGGCTTGGGCAATAAATCCTCACGCTGTAGAATCTGCATAGAGTCTAAAGGTAATTGCAAAGTTACATCCAACTTTTCTGCCAGTTCGAGTGCTTCCACCATATACTCACGCCAGCGCGGATTAATAGTAAAATCCCCTGGAGAATAATTTCCCAGCATATGGTCTACATGAACTCGGAGAGCTGAAAGATCATGAGCAAGTTTTACAAATTTTGGTAATTCTGAAATATTATCCTCCATCCCTACCATCAACAAAGAAATCTGCGGAAGACCTACTCCGGCTTTTTCCTTTGCAATGTTTAAATCAAAAAGACCTTTGATAACTTTGGTATTATCCGCTCCACGTATATCCTGATAGATCTTTTGATCAATTGCATCTAAAGAAACATTTAGAGACACTGGCTGTTGATGCTCAATCATTGCTGCAATATTTTTACGATTCAAATAATGTCCATTAGTCACAAATGTTGAACGAATACCATGTTCATTGAGGATCCTAAAATTTTCAGGCAAATCGGGATTTAACATAGGTTCACTATTACCAGCGACAAAGGTAATCACCTCAGTTGTCGGACAGTGACCTAAGAGCTTAGTAAGATTCTCTGGTTTAATCCATTTCATCTTTCCTTTACTTCCACCGCACATTCTACAAGCTAAATTACAAAAATTATCAACTGTTACCAAGCTCAATCTTCTAGGTAAGAGTATCAACCAAATGTACTCATGCCATACTGGATCATCCAAAGAATCTAGTAAAGTATCAATTATTACATTCCGATGTACACCCTTAAGTGATTTATTTATGATCAAGTTATTAATTACCGAATCTGCATTACTCTTAAAAAGGTTTGCTAATTCTGCTTTAGTCGTCATTGCCATTCTCCATATCTATTAGAAGAAAATCGCAAATAATAGGCCAACGAAATTTTATTCTTTAAAACGACAATTTCTTTATAAGAGCAAGATTGTTGTTCTAGATTATGGAAACTTTTTCCGAGATGCTAATAAATCCCCTACACTCTTCATGTAAATAGAAGTAAAATAAGGAAAAGTTGTTATTTTTCATGATGGTGGGTTAAAAGTTGCAAATAGGTATTTTATGATTAAGCTCTCAATCAATGTTCTTATTTTATTACTATTCTCAGGCTGTATTGGTAGCCGTCAGTACACCCCTATCAGCTACTTCGATTTTGGACAGCCTTCACAACAGGGTATATCCTTAAACATAGATACCTTTAACACAGAAGGGCCCTATAAAGAACGTTTCATTTACCGCATGTCCGGCAACCTGTTAAATAAAGATGAATACTCCAGATGGGCTCAGGCTCCAGACCTTTTATTAAATCACTATTTTAAACAAAGCTACCGACCCGGCTCATTGTATTATCTTTCTGGGGAAGTCCTCACTATTGAGCATAATTTAATAGATAACAAGGCAGTTTTTAAAGTCATTTATTACATCTCAAAAGAAGGTAGAATTGTCAGTCAAGAGCTATTCCACAGATCATTTGAGACAAATGGCTCAATTTATAGCTTTGTAAAGCAAGTATCTCTTGCCGTTAAAGAGCTTAATTCACAAATCACCCAATCTGTCGCTAAACTCAATTAATTTAGATATGTTTAGACCTGTAGTCAAAAACCTCATCAAAACCGGTGACTCTGTTGAGTACTCATTTAAGAGATCTTTAGAGGTTTTTTGGTTTATCGGGGAAACTACCAGCTCGTTATCAAAAAGCCTGGTTCGACCTAAAAAAATAAGATGGCGCGAAACATTCTACTATATGGATATGTGTGGACGGGAAGCTTTACTCATTGTTTCTCTTATTTGCTTTCTCATGGGACTTATTCTGGGCTTTCAATCTGCTGTACAAATGCAAAAATTTGGCGCCAGTATATTTGTAGCTGATCTTGTTGGCTTATCAGTCTTAAGAGAGCTGGGGCCAATGATGGTCGCCATGATTTGCACAGGTCGGGCAGGCTCCGCTTTTGCTGCCGAGATCGGTACCATGAAAGTCAACGAAGAAATCGATGCGATGATCACTATGGGAATAAACCCAACTAAGTTTCTTGTTATTCCAAAGATTTTAGCTCTTTGTGCGGTTATGCCACTGCTCACAGTAGTTGGAGACTTTTTTGGAGTTATTGGCGGCCTTGTTATCGGTATGGTTCAGCTGGATTTACCCTTTCAAATATACTACGAACGATCAATTCAAGTTCTCGGTCCCTTTGATCTAATTCAAGGAGTTCTAAAAAGTTTCGTCTTTTCCATACTTATTGGAGGTGTAGGTTGCTTAAGAGGCCTGCAAAGTACTCCGGACGCGCAAGGAGTTGGACGTGCTGCCACCTCCGCGGTATTATCAGGAATATTTCTAATTGTATTTTCAGATGCCATAATGACAATGATTTTCACAGCCTGGGAATTGTAAAATGATTGAAGCAAACAAATTAAAACTTGGCCTTTTTATTTCACTTGCCACAGTATTGCTCATAAGTAGTTTACTAGTGCTTGGACTCAGTAATATCTTTGATCAAAAGTACCAATTTTTCACGATATTTGATGAATCTGTTCAAGGACTGGAAAAAGGTGCTCAAATTAAATATAAAGGGGTCAAAATTGGCCAGGTCACAAAAATTTCAGTCTGGAAGACTCGCTTCGTCCGAGTTGATATGGAGTATGATCCGGACGCTGTTTTTACTGAAAATGTCAACAACCTTGAGACCCGCCAGGACCGCATAAACGCTGTCCAGGAATTCCTCCGTGGTCAGGTTGCTAAAGGCCTTCGTTGTAGCCTGGAAATATCTTCCCTGGCAACTGGCTTAAAGTTTATAGAGCTCACCCACATCGACCACAGTAGAAAACTGGAAGTCAAAGCCGATGTAAAAAATAAAACGGGCTATGTTCCTGCCATGAAGTCACTTCTAATTGGTGCTATAACAAACTTCGATAAAACCCTAACAAATATCGCCAAAGTAGATTATGAAGGGATTGGCATAGAGGCCAAAAGAACCCTTATTAATCTGAATGAAGTTTTAGCTAACCCCAAAATTAAGAATATTATAGCCAGAAGTGATGTTCTTCTTGACCAGCTCAATAAAACGACCTTATCAATTGATAAGAAAGTGAATGAACTGGAAGTCAAAGAGTTACAAACAGAACTCAGAACTGATTTCCGGAAAACTTTCAACCAAGTCAATACCAGTATCAATACGCTAAGCAGTCGCTTAGAAGCCTCTCTTAAAAACTTTGATAAAACTATAGGACTTCTGCATACAGAAATTGAAAAGGCAAAAATTTCTGAAACTTCTTCCGTGGCAAGAGTCGCAATGCAAAAAACAGCAAACGCTATAGACAAAGTTGAGGGGGATGCCTCTGCTGCCCTCAAGCAGGCGAAGATTTTCCTTGAGGATCTTCATAATATGGAAAAAGACATTCATGCAGCAATAAAGAGCGTCGAAGCTGCAGGAAGTTCTATGGCAGGCTTTAGAGGTGACTTCACATCTACACTCAAGCGTTTTAAATCAACTCTTGATTCAATCAAGTCCTTCGTTGATTACCTGGAAAAAGATCCAAGCGCTCTACTTAGAGGTAAAGCGGAATAATTTACTTCGCCGCCTGTTTAATTGGAGCCGTGCCCTGTGGAGCTTGCACTGACGGCTTTTTGTAACTCAGGTATATAAACGATACGTAAACCAACAGTAAAATTACCCCTGCTTTTTTACCTAGCTTCAGCTTACCCAACCTACACATGAAATAAAGTAGAATAGCGACAATCACTACGGCAGGTAATTCAAACTGAATAATATTAGGAGAAACCGCGATAGGTGCAATAACGACAGTAATCGCGAGTACGATCAGTAAGTTCATGATATTACTGCCAACTATATTTCCCATACAAAGATCGGTTTCACCTTTGTAAGCTGCCATGGCAGAGGCTGCTAACTCTGGGATGGATGTACCAATAGCAACCATAGTTAGGCTTATAAAAAACTCTGGGACTCCCATAGCTCCGGCAATTACGACACCCCCCTCTACCAGCAAAGTCGCTCCCGCCACTAATCCAATAATCCCTGCAAGAACCAGTACAAAATTCATAGCATTACTGCTTTTCTTTTCTTCCATGATTTCTGCAAGTTCAGGATCTACTTCTTTAGAGTTCCGATTTTTTAGGAAAATTCTTAACAGGAAATAGACCAGGAAACCAAGCATAATTATGCCATCCAGCTGATTCAAACCTGTGCCACCTCCAGCAGGTCCGAATCTTGCCAAAACGTAAGTTAAAAAAGAAACTAAAACCATAAAGGGTAAATCGGTCTTTAAAGTATCTTTACTGACCTCAATTGGGCATATGAGAGCACAAACGCCAAGTACCAGGGCAATATTTGCAATGTTACTACCAACAACATTCCCCAAAGCCATCTCAGGGCCACCTTTTAAGGCGGCTGTTACACTGACAACCAATTCTGGCGCAGATGTGCCAAATGCAACCACAGTCAAGCCAATAATGATTGGTTGAAGGTTCATTGAAAGAGCCATTTTAGAGGCCCCTTTAACCAGCCAGTCGGCACCAAACCAAAGCAAAAAGACACTGGCAACAACAAATACTATGTTCAAAGGGATGCTCGTAGAAAGCTGAGCTATTGGTAGAATGTTCATATACAAAAAAGGCGGGCCTATGGACCCGCTCTAATAATCTTAAATATTTAGGACAATGACCTTTTACTCTTCTTCATCGTCATCAAAGTCGTCTTCCCCGTCGTCAAAGTCGTCTTCATCATCGTCGAAAGTATTTTCTTCGTCGCTGTTATCTTCTGTTGACTTCACTTTGGCATTTCCACCAATGACATTCATCAAGCGATCTTCCATATCGACTTCATCATTGTTGTCCTCTTCTTCGACATCGTCATCGTCGAAATCTTCGTCATCTTCATCATCGTCACTGCGAAGGTAAGCTGACTTTCCTCCGTACATGTATAAGTGCTCATGAACGTTCTGGTCGGCTTCGGCGAGCCACTCGTCCCATTCGCCTTCGATGTTTTCTTCTATGCCAGACTCATCTTCTTCCAACTCGTCGTGCTTTCTAAAATATTTGAGAGCTTCCGCCAGAGAAGACACTTTTTTATACTCTGGCTCGTCACCGTACCAAACTCTGTACTTTGCCATATGCTAAAATTCCGGGTTAATTCAATTCTGTCTTATCTAAATCATTTAATAGGCATTTTATTAATACCACTACATAAATTATTCAAATTCAATTTTGAATTTTTTATAGAACTCCTTTAGTCGAATAAAGAATACCATTGTTATCTTTCGCTGCTGCCATAGCAAAAGCTCTACCAAAACACTTATAAATGGCTTCTGCTATGTGGTGCTTATTTTCACCATATGGTACATGTATGTGAAGGTTGATTCTCGCATAGATTGCCAAAGCTCTGAAAAACTCTTTAACCAATTCACAATCATATGTTCCAATCTGGCCGACAAAGCACTCTGGTACTTTAAACTCAAAGTGAGGCATTTTACGGATATCAATCGCAACATTACATAAAACTTCTTCCATTGGTAAAGAAAAGTGACCATAGCGGGCAATACCGGTCATATCTGCCAAACCTTTGTCAAAAGCTTCACCAAGAACAATACCTACATCTTCTACAGTGTGGTGGAAGTCCACCTCTATGTCACCTGTCACTTTCAGATCCATCTTCATTCTGCCGTGTTTTGCGATGTGCGATAACATGTGGTCTAAAAATGGGATCCCTGTATCCAGTGTAGACTCTTCTGCTGAAAAGGGTTCTACACTGAGTTTAATGTCAGTTTCTTTTGTTTTCCTACGTACTTTTACGGCTTCCATTCATATGTCCTTGGCTGTTTGCTGCATTATATGTCAGTTTTATGAAGATGCAAACAGTTCATTAAGGGCTTCTCTACAAGGAATTTTGTATCTTGAGACTTTGGCTGTATCTTACTGCCAAAAAAAGGAATAATTTCAATATGGAACTAGAAATCGTTACAATTAATTTAAGCCCGGATTACTGTTGTGGAGGAGGTCACTGTGGTCCACTGCCAGGTTATTTTTATGTATGCCCGCATTGTAATATGGATACACAGTGTCGCACAGGCTATGCCCTACAGGTAGGCGAGCACCTCTCTTGTACTTTCTGTAAAGGCAAGGTCAAAGCCACAAAGCAACTAAGCGAATTTAAGTTTGAGTTTGAGTACGATCCGGCAGAAACCGACGGATAATAGCTCAATTAAAGTCCGGATTGATCTTCGGACTTTAAACTTCCAATTCAAAAGAGCCCGTTCGCTCAAATGTATTGACCTTAAGCAGCACGCCTTCTACAACTTTCATTATTAAAGGCTTTTCCAGAAACCAGTTCATACCAGAATCAAAACAAGATTGCCTCGAAGTATCTGTGACATTTGCTGTGATTCCTATAATTGGAATAGTAGCATTCTCCTTACGTATTAGTTTAGCGGCTTCTGCTCCATCTATCACAGGCATATGCATATCTAAAAAGATCAGATCAAACTTCTCTTGCCTAAAGTTCTCTAAAGCCTCAAAACCATTATCTGCCATAATAACTGTATGCCCCAGCTTTTCTAAAAGAGTTCTCTGGAACGCTTGATTATACATATTATCTTCAGCCATAAGTATTTTTAAATGCTGAATTTCATTTGCCGAAGATTGACTGGAATCTGCAAATTCAAACAGATTCTTCAGTGCCGTCCGAGAAATGGGGGGGCTCATTCTGTAGAAACGGCTTTCGGGAAGTAAAGTCCTGTATTTTTGTTGCAGGTTTGCATCGATCACAACCACTTTAACTTTGCTAGCTAGTAAAATTGCCTCCCACTTGGGATATTTTTTTTTGAAGTAAAATCCAGAGCAAATAAACCATTCGTACTGCTCAAAAAACTTTTCAACTTCTTTTTCATTTACACCAACAGTTACCTCACAGTTTAAACTGCGCAACATATCACTTATGATATTATTAATGCTGCCGGCTTTAAGTAAAGATAATGCTTTCATCCGTCTTGGAAGTGGAGCCTCGTCTATTTTGTGCCCTTTCTTAAGCACCAAGTCAAAGCTAAAGTCACTCCCTTTACCTACCTGACTTTTAAGTTTAACCTGACTTCCCAACCCTTCTATTATCTGTGAACTTATGCTTAAACCTAAGCCTGTCCCACCGTACTTTCGGGTTGTGGTACCATCCGCTTGGATAAAAGCTTTAAAGATTCGCTCTTGTTCATCAGGGTGAATTCCTATTCCCGTATCTATCACCGAAAACCTTAGCTTTATTGAATCATTACTATCTCCAAGTAAACCTAGCTTCATGCAGACTTCGCCAAAAGAAGTGAATTTTACGGCGTTGGACAACAAATTTATAAGTACCTGCTTTAGCCTTATAGGATCACTTTTAACTTTATGCGTCATGACAGGCATATCTACCAGAAGATCAACAGCCGTTATCGAACTTTCCAGGCGCGCTCTTGTTACATCACATGCCTCAAAAATCAAACTCTCAAGATTGATCGGTACTTCTTCATAAGAGACATTTCCATTTTCAATCTTTGAGAAGTCCAGTAGGTCATTCAGTAAATCCAATAAAACTGAAGAACTCGTTTTAATATTTTTAAGGTATTTCTTAGCCTCAAAACTCAATTCATTATCCAATAACAAAATATCTGTAAAACCCATTACAGCATTCATCGGAGTTCGAATCTCATGACTTAAATTTGCCATAAATTCGGTTTTGTAGCGCCCCAATTCCTCCAACTCTTGCGCCTGTATCTTTAAAGTCTCATTTGAAGAAGCCAGTTCAACCATTCTTTCTTTGACCCTGCGCTCAAGAGTTAAGTTCAATTCGCGAATTTCCATGTCCGCCAATTTTTCCTTCGTTATGTCCTGAACTGTGTAAAACCAGCCATTATCGCGACCTTTAGAATAAGGACGTTCACACTGAATTCTCAAGTGGCGAGGATAGCCAGCCTGCCTTGTCCGGTTCATGGTAAATTCGGTTTTCTTTCCTTCATCAGTAATAAATGCCGGAAACAACTCTGTAATTTGAATTCCAACATTTAAGTACTCTTCACCCAGTAATTCATTTGAGGCATGATTGTACTGTACGACCTGCCCATGTTCGTCCACCATCAACAAGCCCTGCTTGGAATCTTCAAAAAGTTCATTCATAACAGTTTCAACAGAGATAGGTATCAAATCATAGTCAGCTACAGACTTATAAAGAAAAACAGCAAAAATGGTGACTGTGCAACTCCCAAGTTGAACAACTTCCTGCATTCCCAGCCAATGAGACAAGTCCATATTGGTCGCTATACCTACATGGAGAGCAACCCCGCTACCAACAGCTAAAAGTAAGCGCTGAGTGTATTCAGCCTTATTGTCAATGTTCTTCAAGCTTTTAAAAGTCAAGACAATGGCTACTTCTGCGGGTAAAGCACTCACTGCCAAGGTCAGCCATATGAATAGAGGTCCCGGTTCATGTGTCAATCCCCAGAAAGCTTCTCTGTAGCCTTGAGTCACCCATGGCGTAAACCACCCCAATAATGTTGCCAGAATCGGCCAGATAAATACGGATTTATAATAGGAATCTTCTGGTCGATCCAACATCTTATATACAAATATCAAAAGACATGGCCCAATAAAAAAATAACTTGGCATTTGCAGGTGGTACAACTGCATGACAAACCACTCTGGATAACCTTTCATGTTCCAGATTACAAAATCCAGAAAGGTCCAGAGTGTAACGCAAATAAGCAGCTTAACTAAAGCTTTTTGAAGTTCTGTCTTAAGCCCTCTGCCCCAAACAAACGCTAATAAAAAGCCACATACTACAAAAGCTGCAAGTGGCAAAAATGTGTATGGATTCATTCTCTCCCCTTCCCAAACACACCCATAAATTTCCTCTAGCCTATTATTCCACTCTTTGCAACACTATATAACATGCTTCACGTCACAATACAATCAAAATAAACAGTAACTTGCAATAAGCTTTTGTTAATTATCTTGCTGAATTTTTGTTATCACCGAACGACAATTTAAAAAAATCCATTCATATTGTCTCAAAGTAACACTTTATTAAATGAACAGATATAAAAAAATTCTCAGTCTATCCGCCCCTTTAATCGGGGCAATGATCTCACAGAACCTACTGAATCTCGTCGATTCATTCATGGTGGGACGCATTGGTACAGCTGCACTTGCCGCCGTAGCTGCTGGTGGAATCGTCAACTGGCTGGCTGGCTCTGCCGTCATGAGTCTGTCTACTGGTGTTCAACAGCTGGCAGCCCGTCGTTTGGGCGAAGGCAAAAACGCTGAGTCAGCCCATCCACTTAATGCCGGACTTTTAACTGGGTTGCTTTTTAGTATCCCTATGGCATTTCTATGCAGTCACTATGCACAAAATATAATCAGCCTTGTAAGTGATGATCCAGACGTTATTCGAGAAGGCACTGATTATCTCTCTATTACTTTCTTAGCAATTCCTATTCTCGGCATGAACTTTTGTTTTCGCGGCTACTGGAATGGAGTCAATAAGCAAAAAGTCTACATGCTAACGATTATTTGTATTCATCTAGCCAATGCAATACTCAGCTACATCTTCATCTTTGGTAAATTCGGCTGCCCCCCTCTGGGAACTACAGGGGCAGCTTTGGGTTCACTTCTTGCACCGACTATTGGCACCGTCATTTACTTTATAATGGCGATTCGCAGTTTAGATAAAAACGGTTTCCTACAGCGAATTCCAAATGAAACTATTCAATCGTTAATCCGACTTTCAATACCAAATGCCATACAGTCGATCCTGTATGCCCTCAGCTACACAGTTCTCTACAAAATTATTGCTATGCTGGGTACAAATGAACTTGCTGCAGCAGGTATAATCATTAACTTTGCTCTTGTCTGCTACCTCCCTGCTCTGGCTTTTGGCATGGTTTCCACATCACTTGTAGGACAATCTTTAGGAGCAAAAGATGCCGAAGATGCAGATCTATGGGCCTGGCAAATAACTAAGCTATGTGCTTGTGCTTTAACTATCATGAGCATTCCCTTTTTAATTGCTCCTAACTTTCTTCTAGGAATATTTATTCTCGACCCGGTAGTCGTTAAAGGAGCAACTACAGCGGTCATTCTACTTGGGCTATCACTTCCTTTCGAAGGAGCCGTCTTAGTTCTACAGCACAGTATTTTGGGCGCTGGAGACAGTAAAAAAGTTATGTATATCTCCACCGGATCTTCATGGTTATTCTACCTGCCTCTCGCCTGGTTTATGGGCCATACTATCAACTGGAATCTAAATGGCATCTGGACCGCAAATCTTATCCTCCAAATTGGTTTAGCTTTCATCTATGCACTACTGTGGAGAAATGGATACTGGAAGTCAATTAAGATTTAATTTCATCGGCCATAGTATTTAAAACATCTGTTTAACATAGAACTTTAAGTCATACTCATTTTTCCCGGATACAAAGCTCCAATTTTTAGTAGAGTTGTTTTTAACAAACATCGAGAAATGACTATGATCAGCAGTATAACTTGTGCCGAAATTGTTTAAAACTTCTGTCTTTTCAGGCTCAATCATTTTATGTACTTCTTCCTCACGATTTAAAAAACTTCCCTGAATATGAACCCATTTATCTGAATTCAGGCTTCTCGTTTTGGTGACAGTCAACTCCATTTCAAAGCCAAAGAGAGTTGGTTCATCAAACACTGGAAGAGAAGGTGTAAAAACAATTTCACCCTCGCTTTCATTGACAACTGGTGATACCCACTCCTTTGGTAGAAACTTTTCATTCCCTACACGAATTCTTGCCTTTCGGCCTTCATTCATCATTATCTGAGGAGACATCCAGACTTCATTGTTTTTTATAATCTGAACTTTTATTGCAAAGTGACATCTTTTAACATCTGCTTTTTCAACCTGTACTGATTCTTCGAGTATATTTTTGATTGATAACTAAGTTATTTGAAGTGCATGACACTAAGCCAAGAGCTGATAATAGTACGATGTTCTTCATAAAGACATCATAATTTAAGTACCAGCCGTATCGTTACATAAATTCTAAAGTTGTTGTGACCATCAGATCACAGAGCTGTGAAGGTTCAGTTACAAATCATCTACAATATGATAATCGATATACCGCGATTGTACTGGCGGAAATCTTCATCATTTTCTAAAAATTGGAACTTCCTCAAAAGCTCGAGGGTTTCTTCATATTCTGCCGAAAATTCTTCACCGGGAATCCAGTCAAAAATCTGTTCATTGAGATACATCCTTCGCAAAACTCGATGGATCTCATTCTTGATGGCACCACCTTTTCCAGAAGAGCCATAACCATGAATGATTTTCAAAGCACGGTATTCTTCTTCTCGAGCTTCATCGATTTGAATTTCCATTCGAGCGATAGCGATATCGACTACCGGTAGGTCATCTTTGATGTTAACTACTTTCATCACTCGCCTCTTAGTTTTCGTTTTAACTTTAGGCTGTGTACCCTGAACCGTATTGCAGAATGGACACTGTAAACGATCTATGGGTTCGCCACACATCTCGCAATTCGTTTTAGGAATCCTCTGATCGGGATTTATTGCTGCCAATAAACTACTATCCAACTTAACAGGCTTATGAGGCTTAAAATCAGGAATATTGATCTCAGATTCAAGTCCCTGCTCAGTTTCACAAAATGGACAGACATTCGAGTCAATTGGTTCGCCGCACATTTCGCAGATAGCCATGACTACTTCCTGAAAACTACGACGTATTCTTGATTACCTTTAGGGCCTTTCAAATCACTTGGCAGAACATCTAAAGTCGACCAGTTAAGCTCGATCGCTGCAAATGACTTTACTTTTTCAACCATTTCGAGACGTAAAGCTTCATCGCGAATGACGCCATCGCTCACTTGGCTGCGAGAAACTTCGAACTGCGGTTTAACTAAAATAAAAGCCAAAGCACCTTCTTTCATCAGCCCTGAAGCTGCAGGAAGTATTTTAGTTACAGAGATAAAAGAGACATCGGAAGTCACGATATCGACAAGCTCAGGAACCTGTTCATTGGCCAAACTCCGGGCGTTAGTCTGCTCCATAGAAATAACCCGTTCATCCGTCCGCAGCTTGTAGTGTAACTGACCGGTTCCGACATCGACGGCATAAACTTTCGAGACGCCATTTTGCAACATCAGATCAGTAAATCCACCTGTACTGGAACCTAAATCCAAAGCAATTAAACCTTGAGGTTCTGGGAGGTATTTCTCAAATCCCGGCTTGAGCTTCAAAGCTCCTCGGGAAACATAAGGAAGTGGGAGATCTAAAAAAAGAGCTTGTTCCAGAGGCAGCATTTCGCTTGCCTTCTGGATAACACGGTCATTGCCACCCCGCACCTGACCTGCCATGATGTATTTACGGGCTTCGTCTATGCTTTCACATAAAGCCCGCTCTACCAGCAGTTCATCGGCACGGAATTTCTTAGGCATTACTCGCGAATCTGACCTGTGCCGCTAACGACATATTTGTAAGTAGTCAGCTCATCAAGTCCCATAGGGCCACGAGCGTGAAGACGGTCAGTAGAAATACCGATTTCAGCCCCCATACCAAACATAGAGCCATCAGTAAATCTTGTCGATGCGTTAACATAAACAGCTGCACTGTCGACTTCAGTTCTGAATTTCTGAGCAGACATCTTATCAGCTGTCACGATTGCATCACTGTGGCCAGAGCCATACTCAGCGATATGATCGATAGCACCATCGATATCTTCAACAACTCTTACCGCAAGAATCAGATCAAGGTATTCTTCGTGCCAATCATCTTCAGTTGCTACTTTAGCAGAAGAAACCAGATTACAGAACTCTTCATTACCACGAAGCTCAACACCGCGGTTAATCATCTCTGTTCCGATAATCTCTGCAAACTCAGGAGCGATCTCCTTATTGATCAAAATTGTTTCTACAGCATTACAAACACCAGGTCTTTGACACTTACCATTGACGATTATGTTCTTAGCCATTTCAAGGTCAGCCGCTTTATCGACATAAACGTGACAAACGCCTTTGTAGTGCTTAATCACTGGAATTGTGGAATTCTCAACAGTGAAGCGAATAAGACCTTCGCCACCCCGTGGAATCATTAGATTTATGTATCTATCCAACTTAAGCAGGTAATTAACAGCTTCGCGGTCTGTCCACGGAATCAACTGAACGAAGTTTTCAGGAAGACCGGCTTTAACACCGCTCTTTTCCATGATCTCAGCTAACTTACGGTTACTGTGAATAGCTTCTTTACCACCGCGAAGAATCACCGCATTACCAGCTTTCAAACAAAGACCAGCAGCATCAACTGTAACATTTGGACGGGATTCATAAATAATGCCGATCACTCCGATCGGAACTCTGACTTTCTCAATTGAAAGTCCATTTGGACGAATAAAGTTGGCGTCAATTTTACCTACTGGATCAGAAAGACCTGCCAGCATAACTAAGCCTTTTGCCATGTCTTCGATACGGCCGTCAGTTAAAGTTAAACGATCAATCATTGCCGCGCTCAAACCATTTTCACGACCAGCCTGAAGATCCAGAACGTTAGCTGTAACGATCTCTTCTTTGGCTGCCAATATAGCTTCGGCAATCTGTTCTAGAGCTTTATTTTTCCTAAGTGTACTCAGTGACGCTAGTCGGCGGGATGCCAGCTGAGCCTTACGCCCGAGTTTTTCCGTTTCCGCCTTAAAATCTATAGACATCATTTTTCCTCATTATTTAAAACCTCTAAGTTATCTCGGTGGACTGCTTCATCGTAGATATGATAGCCCAGCAATTCGAGAATGTCAGTTGTTTTCTTACCTTTTATAAGTTCCAATTCTTTAGCCGAGTAATTCACTGCGCCTTTTGCAAGCAGTTTGCCATGAAGACCTTTTATCTCGACTATATCGCCTTTTGTAAACTCACCTGAGACCTCGGTTATGCCTCCAGGCAGAAGACTGCTCCCCTGAGTGAGCAAGGCTTTTTTAGCGCCACCGTCAACGACGAGAGCACCGGAAATTTCTGGAAAAAATGCCATCCAGCGCTTGTGCATGCGCATCTTTTCTTCACTACCGGGAAAGAGTGTTCCTACATCTTTTCCGGCATAAACATCGCCAATGACATCAAAGTCTCTGCCATCAACAATCCATAAGCTTTCACCAACTGAAGTCAAAGTTTCGGCAGCCTTCAACTTCGTTTCCATACCGCCGGTTGAAAGTTGATTACCATCTGTACCGGTTGCCATAGCTTTGATTTCTGGTGTCACTTCTTCTATTACAGAAATTCTCTCACCAAAAGAACCATCGGCAAGCTTTTTGTACATGCCATCTACACTGGTGAGCAAAACTGTTAATTCCGCCTTACAAAGAGTTCCCACTAAAGCAGCCAGGTAATCATTTTCACCAAAACAGATTTCTTCGACGCTAATAGAGTCATTTTCATTAATAATGGGTAATGCCCCCTGAGCAATCAAAGCATTTAAACAGTTGGACAGGTTTAAGTGACGGCGACGATCCTGAACATCTCCAGCAGTCAAAAGTATCTGACCACAGTGGAATCCATGAGAACGACACGCGTCTTCATACATAGCTAAAAGGCGACTTTGACCAATCGCTGCTGAAGCTTGAAGTTCCGGCACCATCTTAGGACGCTTATCCATTCCAAGTATAGACATGCCGGCCGAGATAGCTCCTGAACTAACGAGCACAACTTCAAGACCATTTTTGCGTAATTCGGCAATTTGAGCCACCAGAGCATTTATGCGCTCGGCACAAGGGTGCCTGTGCTCGTCCACAAGAAGACGGCTTCCAACTTTCAGAACTATGCGCTTTGTTCCGGCTATTATATATTTACGCAGCTTATCCATACTCAAATCTAATTATTTTAATGTGCCCGAAATATAACTCGTTTATTTTTCTTTTCTCCGACTGCACGGAGTCATACTGTAATAAAAAGAGCCTACAGAAGTAGTCTCTTCTTATCAAAAAGCAATAAAAACTGCCGAAATAAGCTAAAGGGGAATAGTAATTTTTATAAATTTTTCAGCATTTTTTGCGAGATTCCAACAATTCTCGCGAATCAATCCAGCAACTGTGAATTGTGTATCATCTATAAAACTAACCTGTGTGGATAATATGAAAATGACTATGCGTAAAGCTCTATTTACGGCGTTATCCCTTCTAACACTGCCAATGATGGCAGAGAAGAAAGATGCTGTACTCTATGAAAGTGAACTCATCAAAGAAAGAAATATGGCAGATGTCTCTGCTAATGTTGATGGGCTAGAAAAATTCTACCTGGTATTAACTGATGGCGATGGCGACATTACCCGTGATCACGGTATGGTTCTGGATGCCAAATTATCTGGACCAAATGGAGAGATGTCTCTGAACGGCAAATGGACGAGTACCAAGACATCGTACGGCAAAATTGAAGTTGGTAAAAACTCTGAGGGTACGACTCTTCAGTACCCGAACAAGAAGAAAGTTACAAATGGTTTTGGCGCTCACGCCCATGCGGTCATAGAGTTTGCAGTTCCTGCCGGATACACAAAATTTACGGCTAAGGTCGGTCTGGCCAGAAGCTCAAAATACAGAGGAACAATTAAGGCGTTAGTTTCAAAAACTCCAATTAAGCAGAAAAAAGGTTTGACTTCTCTTCCTGTCGAAAGCTTCAAAGCCATGGACGATCTCGAAGTCACTGTCTGGGCGCAATCGCCAATGTTTTACAATCCAACTAACATGGACATCGATTCTAAAGGGCGCATTTGGGTCGCAGAAGGGGTAAACTACAGAAACTTCCGTAAGCCTATCATGGAAGTTAAGCACCCTAAGGGCGACAGAATTATGGTTCTTGAAGATACCGATGGTGACGGAAAAGCCGATAGTTCACATGTCTTTGTTCAGGAAAAAGAGCTAGCTGCTCCACTTGGAGTTGCAGTCATCGGTAACAAAGTCATCGTCTCTCAGCCTCCATCTCTCATCATGTACACAGACGTCGATGGTGATGCCCGCTTTAATCCTGAAGTGGATAAAAAAGAAAAATTCCTTACTGGATTTACCGGTTTTGACCACGATCACAGTCTTCACTCTGTAACTTTTGGCCCAGATGGCGAATACTACTTCAATCAGGGAAATGCGGGGTTCAGTCAAGTTACAGATAAAAGCGGTAAAACTTATAGAGTCGGCAGCTCCTATCGTGGTGGCAGCCCTTACCTTAAATCAAATACACCTGGCGCAGTTTCTGATGACGGCTTTGTTTACGTCGGCGGATTTGCTGCACGTGTAAAACCAGATGGTACAGGCCTGACAATTATCGGTCACAACTTCCGCAACAGCTATGAACAGACTGTTTCATCTTATGGCGATGTTTTCCAAAACGACAATGACGATCCCCCGGCATGTAGAACTACCTGGTTAATGGAGTACGGCAACACTGGTTTTGCTTCAGCAGATGGTAAAAGAACCTGGCGTGCGGATCAGCGCCCCGGTCAAAGCGTTCCAGTAGCTGAGTGGCGTCAAGAAGACCCGGGCACTATCCCAGCAGGTGATATCTATGGCGGTGGCTCTCCAACAGGTATCGTTCTCTACGAAAACGGTGCTCTTGGAGAAAAGTACGATGGTATGCTTCTGAGCTGTGAAGCTGCTCGTTCTGTAGTTTTCGGATACTTTCCAAAATCGCAGCAAGCTGGATTTGCTCTTGACCGCTTCGATTTCTTTGATACTTCTGTCGCCAAGAAAAACCGTAACTGGTTCCGTCCTGCAGACGTAAGTGTTGGTGCTGATGGCGCAATCTATGTTGCTGACTGGTTCGACCCGGGTGTGGGTGGTCATAGAATGTCAGATAGAACAGGCAGTGGCACAATTTACAGAATCGCTCCTAAAGGTTTCAAACCAAATAATCCAAAGTTTGATCTTGACTCCACTCCTGGAATGATTGAAGCTCTGAAAAGCCCAGCACCAAATGTTCGTGCTCTAGGTTTTGTTAAACTAAAGGAGCAAGGTTCTGCATCTATTCCGGCTCTTAAAGAACTGCTTAAAGATAAAAATCACTTTATCGCTGCTCGGGCAGTTTGGCTCCTGGCTAATATAAATGATGAAGGGAAAGCCGTCGTTGAAGGACTCCTTTCTCATAATGACCCACAAACTAGAATCGTCGCTTATCGTGCCCTGAGAAGAGAAAATCACAAGTTTATGGCTATTTCTACCAGAATGGCTATAGATCCATCTGCAGCGGTTAGACGTGAAGTCGCTCTGGCCATGAGAAATCTTTCTTTGGCAGATTCAAAAGACATTCTTCTAAAAATTGCTGAGCAATACGATGGCAAAGATCGTTGGTATCTGGAAGCATTTGGTACTGGCTGTGCAAAGAAAGAAAAAGAAATGTATGAAATCGTTCATGCCAAACTTGGTTCTGAAGCACTGAAGTGGTCTAAACCTTTTGCTGATATCGCCTGGCGTTTACACCCGGAAGCTTCCCTTCAAGATTTCGCAGCACGTGTCATGTCTAAAGAAATCAGTTATGATGAAAGAAAACGCGGACTAACTGCCATAGGTTTTATGAAATCTAAAGCTGCTGCAGAAACTATGCTTACTGCTGCATTAAATGGTCCTGAAGATCTTCGCGAAACTGCTAAATGGTGGGTTAAAAACAAAAGTAACAATGACTGGGCAGACTTTAAACTTACCGACAAACTCAAGCCTAAAAAAGCTGCCAATACATTTGACATCTCTAAGCACCTGACAAAAGACAATGGTAACTTACCAACGATCAAGAAGCTTTTAAGTATGAAAGGCGATGCTGCAAATGGCGAAAAACTTTTCTTCTCAAAAGGAGTGTGTTTCTCTTGCCACAAAATCGGCAGCAAAGGCATGCAACTTGGCCCTGAATTAACGGGTATTGGCAAGCGCTTTGAGCCTTCTTACTTACTTGATTCACTGATCAACCCTTCAAATGCCATTGCCTTTGGTTTTGAGGGAACGACCATCTCTACTAAAGATAATAAAATAATCAAAGGATTCCTGATTTCAGATTCTGATCCATTGATCATAAAAGATCTGGCAGGAAATCAAACGAGTGTAAAGCTGTCAAATGTCAAAAGACGCAGAGTCGATAAAAACTCCATAATGCCATCAGTTAAAAACCTTAACCTGACAGCTCAAGAAGTCGTTGATATTCTAGAATACCTAAAGAAAAACTAAAACTTATTTTGGGGATGCTGGCGCTTAGTCAGCGTTCCTGGCTTTGAGCTTTTAGACAGGATTTCAAGATCTGTACAGATGAACAAGAAGACTCTGGGACACAAAGAAAAATTCATTAATAACATTCTTAGATCCATTAACTAACCCATCTTTAGCGCTCTACACATAAAATCTTACCAATCAAAAAGATCATGTGATCATGCCCATTAACCCCTTCACCGCAATCTATATCACTCCGCGTTATTCACGGCTTGAGCGAGGCACGAGCGGGCGTAAGAATTATAAAAGCCTGAAATCGGTTACAAATCGACTCTTTCAGGCACTTCGTCAACTGTCTTATTATCACGACTTATAATCTTCTTAAAACGAATCAGTAAGTCAGCATTTAAGATTGAGAACAAACAAATCAAAATCAAAGCTCCTAAGCCCGTGGTAACATTCGAAAGTTCAAAAGGTTCATGAATCAGTCTGTAGATTGCTACACTAAAACCTCCTAATAAACCCAACTGAACATAAAAGCATAAAATTCTGTCTAAGGTTTGTTTCGAATTTCTCCAGATTAACAAAAGAAAGGATCCCGTTACAGTGACTATGAATATGTGAATAGGTGAAACTAAATGAAGAAACCAGACTTCAGTGACGTAATCCATCTCCTCAACAATCATAGTCTTTAAAGCGACTGCCGCAGTATTTGTCATGATAAAACACAAGCAAAAATAGCCAACTAGAAAGATAGGAGATGCAGTAGTTACCCGTTTGAGCTTTTGAAAAATATAAGCAGCCAAAAGTGTCATTGTTGGAATAAACACATAGGCTTCAAAAAAGCCCGTGGATCTTATCAACAACAACAATGGAGCTAAAATCTCTCCTAATGAATTTGCGTAAGTTACATTGTCAGTCATTTTCAACGCCCTGCTCAATTGACAAAATAATCTACAGGGAAAATTCTTCAGTCACAAGATCCCCTATCTTCAAATGTCTTAGAATTATTGAAAGTTAATAAAAGAGTTAACAAGCTGTCAAATTTCACCATCAATCAACCTCTATAAATATGACTTATTTTTTTAAACAATTTGCAATTATATTTAATTATTTATAAATTTATAAAAAAAGAAATATTATAATGATACTTGATGTAAGAGACGTAGATGAGATAAAACAGGAAGGACGGGTTAAACATGACCTCAACATCCCTCTTTCTGGGCTTGAAACTAATCTAGAAGTCCTCCTAAAAATCACTAAACACGAAACCTTGGAACTACTTTGCCGAAGTGGTAGTAGAGCTGCTATTGCCAAAGAAAAAATAGAAAATGCCAGTAAAGAACCAATTTCAGTTAAAGTTATCGAAGGCGGTCTCAAGGGAGTTAATTCCGGAAATATTATAAAAGGAAACGCGAAAACTAAGATTTCAATTATGCGTCAGGTGATGATCATAGCAGGTCTTATGATAGCCACCTTCAGTGTAATAGGCACCTTTATCAATCCACTTTTTCACTGGGCTCCAACAATTATTGGAACTGCTCTCTTTTTAGCTGACCTTAGTGGAAATTGCCCAATGGCTATCGTTCTCGGGAAAACGCCATGAAACAAGTAACCCAAGAAGATATGGTCAACAAATGCCACGAAGTGAGTGAACTTCTCAAGCATCTTGCCCATCCGGGACGACTTATGTTACTTTGCCTGATGAAAGATGATGAATATACGGTAACGCAGCTATCCCAGAAAAGTGGTATGAGCACAAGTGCCGTCTCACAAGCACTCGGTAAAATGTATAATGCTCACCTCATTACTAAACAAAAAAGTGGTGTAGAAACCTTTTATACCATCTGCAGTCCAAAATTATTTAAAATGATGCATTCTATGAGTGTGATTTTTGGTGATTAAGATTTTGAGAATCATTTAGCATTTGACATTTGTCGATAATAACCGACAACTCAAATTATTGATTTAATGGACAAAATAAATAAATTAGAATTATTCTAAATTCCTTAACTATTTTATTGTAACTTTATGTTAGAAAGAATAATTTAGAACGATTCTAAAAGAAAAAGGACACACATGAAAATTTTCACCGCAATTACCGCTGCCTGCTTAACTTTCAGCATTGCCCAAGCTGAAGTTAAAGTTCCACAATCCTATCTGGATCAAATTAAACCTCTACCTAAAACAATGGAGAGTGATTCTAATACTCTCACTAAAGAAAAAATTGATCTGGGAAGAAAACTCTACTTCGATAAAAGATTTTCTAAAAACCACGATGTCAGTTGTAACTCTTGTCACGGTCTCGATACATATGGTGTCGATAACAAACAATTCTCTGAAGGTCACCAAAAAAAGCTAGGCGGCAGAAATGCTCCTACTGTATATAATGCTGCTATGCATCTTGCACAGTTCTGGGATGGTAGAGCTAAGGATGTAGAAGAGCAGGCTAAAGGTCCAGTTCTCAACCCTGTTGAAATGGCTATGCCGGACGAAGCCAGCGTGCTTAAAGTTATTAACTCTATACCTGAATATGTAGAACTATTTAAAGAAGCTTTCCCTGATTCAGAAACCGTAACTTACGACAACTTCGGTAATGCAATTGGTGCCTTTGAAAGAAAATTGGTTACTCCAGGTAAGTTTGATAACTTTGCCAAAGGTGACATGTCTGTGCTAAACGACGAAGAGAAAAAAGGCTTTGTTAAATTTATGGAAGTCGGCTGTTACTCATGCCATAACGGCCCTGCACTGGGCGGAAACATGTACATGAAACTTGGACTACTAAAAAGTTGGCCAGCACTTAAAGACAATGGTCGTTACGACATCACCAAAAATCCAGCAGAAAAGCATTCTTTCAAAGTGCCAAGTTTAAGGAATATTGCAGAAACAGGTCCTTACCTTCACGATGGTTCAGTAAATGATTTGAATACTATGGTCGACATGATGGCTGAGTACCAACTTGGCAAGAAACTTTCCAGAGAAGACATTGACTCAATTGTTACCTTCCTTAAAGCTTTAACTGGTAAACCAGACAAGAATTACATCGCTGAGCCAAAGCTCCCTGCAAGTACAGCGACAACTCCAATGCCTGACCCTAACTAAATTTCTATTCGGTTCTTAAGTCATACTTAAGAACCGATTTCCCTAATTATTCATTAACTACTCTCCCCCCAGTTCTACAGGAAACTTATTCCTTTTCCTTCTTTTCTAAGTTATCCTTAAAATAATCCTTCGTCCTTACTCTTAGCTTCTAAAACTTATCTTTAATCGATTTCCATAACTCTCGCCAATAAAAGCAAATGACTCTGAATAATGAGAAAAAGTGATAAAAGAGAAAATCTTTTCTATATTTTTGTAACAGTCAGCAATAATCCGTCGTGTATAAATAAAAACGGAGATACTTCTATGAAACTAATACTCATTTTATTTATATTCTTAAGCCTTCCAGCCTTTGCCCAAAGTCCTGGAGAACTCATACCCAAAGCAAAATTAATTTTTGAAGATGACTTTAACCGCACTGAGTCTGATGATTCTAAAGAAGAACTTGGCAATAACTGGAAAACAAACAGTGCAAAGCGAGCTCAAGGGATAAAACAAGCCGACTTGAATGATGGTGTCCTCCATATAAAAATGGCAAAAGAAGCCGACCATGGAGTTTCAGTTCTACACACCAATCCATTTGATGACGGAATCGTCACGGTAAAATTTAAAATGCTGACCTCAAAGGGTATGAAGTTCAACTACAATGACCCGAAAGCCAAAAAGGTAACCTGGGCTGGGCACATCTGTGCAGTAGGAGTGACGCCAAATTCTGTACAAATTGTCGATCAAATCGAAGGTTACTTCAGACTTGATATACATAACATGAGAAAAGCCGGGAAGAAAAAAGAAGCCGCGGCTCTTTGTAAAGACAAAGCAATTACCAAGAAGGCTAAACTGGAAATCGGTAAATGGTATGAAATGACAATGGTCTTTAAAGATTCTACTTTAACTGCCTATATCGATGGTAAGGAAATTGCAAAGTTAGACTCTAAAGGTCTGGATCACCTTAAGGATAATATTGCCTTTGCAGTCAATGGCGAAGTTGAAGTCGACAACCTAAAAGTTTACTCCCTCGACTGATTCTCACTTCTGAGAACAGCTCTATAATTCATCTCACTTTTAGATCTTTCCGTGCTCAGCTCATGCATGAATAAGAAAAATGACAAAAATGACATTAGCCCATTGCAAAGGGTTTTCAGGCTTATTACCATAGCAATAAGAAACACTCTTGAGAGTTAAGAGAATGTGGATTGGAGGAAGGAAGTGCGCTAGTTTGGATGGGGATCTAATAACTAGCGGGGAACTCACAGAGGATGAGCGGAGGATAAAACCCGGCATTACGCCGGGTTTTTATTTGCCCTGATTCTACCGGTACACTCTTTGCGTAGAAGCTTTTCATGAAAATTTTGATTAATGGCTCACCTCTTTTAAAATATAATCTGCTTCCATGTCTTGAAGCAGCTGGGCATCATACTATTGAACACCCGGATGAACATGCTGACCTTATACTTGGTTTAAATGAACTTGAAATTTCAGCACATCAATCCTTCAATAGCAAAATACCAATGGCTATTTGGTTTACAGATACCCATAAATTCCAGTCTGAAAATGCACCTGACTTTCTGAAGGAAAACTCATTCATGTTCTGTTTTTCCGAAGCTCAGCAACTGTGGTTTTCTAAAGTTGGTTGGCAGCATTCATTCTATCTTCCTTTGGCTGTTAACAGCACACTCTTTAAACCTTTGCAAAAAACTAAAGATATTTCCTTTATGGGAGAACTCCGACATATGACCGCAGATAGTCCCATGGTTCAGCTGCTGCATCCGCTAAGATTAAAAGCCAACCCCTCAACTCCATTCGGCAATGAACTTCAAAGTTTCTTTAAAGTCATCCATAACTTTCTCGAAAAAAGCTCTCAAGTACTCAACCCTATAAAGAAGGAAGAGCTATATGACGATTTCTGCAATAGCTGCCCGGTCACCTTCCACAAATACATTAACTTATTTGACGCCAGCCAATGGCAAGCTGCATTATTTGAAAACCACAATGCCTTGCTCCGAGCATCCGTTTGCCGACTTTTTGAAAACGAGTTAGAAATAAATGGAACATATGAAGACTGGTCCACGTTGGGGGATTGGCCCAAACACCTTAAAAAGCGAGCATCTTATCCACAAGAATGGAGCCGGCTTTGCGGATCCTCAAATATTAGCCTAAATCTCTTCAGGCCTGACCCCATGCATGGAATACCTTTAAAAGCTTTTGAAATAGCATCCTGTTCGCTGCTATTTACTAATGAGCACCCAATGCTAAAAAAAGTATTTACACCAGATGTAGACTGCATTTCTTTTCAATCTCTCAAAGAAGCCAGAAGTAAGTATCATTGGCTCAAAAATAATCCTGAAAAAATTCTAGAAATAAGCCAGGCATCAAGATCACTGATGCTCAAAGGACACCAGTACACTCACAGATGGCAGACAATTGAAGAAAGCTTAAGAGATGCCGGCCTTATAGACTAAGACGCTTTTAGTTGCTGCTTAATTTCTTCAAATTTTTGTGATCCGTCCAGCAGCATGTCAAAGTGCCCTTCCGAATCTGTTAAGTGAAAACTACCGCCGTAAGTCTTTTGAATTTCAAAAGCAAAATAAATCGAAGAGGTTTCTTTTCCTTGAATAGCGAGGAACTCATGATCTCCAGAAAGTTTTATGTGAGTTTCATCTTCTGAAACACACTCAAGGTTATCGCCAAGCCAGTCCGCTTCACTGATTTGCACAATTTTATCCATAGCTCTAAAGCTTTCTTTAACTTTAGCACTGTCAAACTGCTTGTGATCTTCCATATACATCAACAGAATTTCCATGACTTACTCCAGAGTTAACTTTCCACTTCTTTACAGTAGTTGCTGTTAACCCCGGAAGTCAAATTTTAGCGTCCTAAACGGGTTGTGGTTCTTCCTGTTCAGCCGCTTCTTGCTCTTGCTGGGCCGTTTTCACCGCATCCACCAAGGCTTGCATACTATAACGAGCCTCGGTCTTCCCCATACCATTTTCAGAAAGACTGTTAATAGCAGCTTCCAGCCCCTGCTCATCGTGAATCTCTAAAGCTTTTATGTATTTTGGATCATCATACATCGCCTGTAATTCCTCTGCCGAGAAGTCCTTTTTAAA